>JABMNN010000094.1 GCA_013204545.1 Chloroflexota bacterium
AGTTCAAAGAGCAGCGAGCCGGTCGACGACCCGAGATCTGTCAACTCGTACACGCTCACGTTGTAGCCCGCGTCTTTCCGCCGAATCAGACCCTCTGATTCAAGAGCTCGCAATCGTTCTGTGAGAAGGTTCGGCGCTATGCCCGGCAAGCTGGATTGAAGGTCAGAAAATCGCGCCGGCCCGGCGTGAAGATCGCGCAGCAGCAACAAAGTCCACCTATCTCCGACTCGGTCGAGCCCGCGCGCTATAGGGCAGAGAAGTCTGTATTGACGGGAAGATTTCAAGGCGGCTCTCGTTTCAATGCTCGATCACACCGTGGCTGTGCCGAAGTCGGGCAACCAGACTCATCGATTACAGCACGTTTCAAACTATACACTTGATTTTATATATCATCTACTATATTATTTATAGTAACACAGTGGAACTTCTACTCGTAGCTCAGCGTCGGAGCGGAATAGTTTCAAAAATATGACTTTCTCAAATGAACGGAAAACCAAATGCAAATCTTAGCGATAAGTAAATTGAAAGAAGGGGTAACACCCGATCACATTGGTCAGCATGGGGCTGATGAAGTCAAGCACACGGTGGAAGCCTATCTGGACGGAAAAATTCGCAATTTTTGGTTTCAGGTGAACCGGCCCGGTGTGGTTTTCATTCTGGAATGCGCGGATGAAGACGAAGCACGCCACCTCATGGATGAACTCCCTCTGGTAGTTGCTGGATTGATGGACGTCGACCTGATACCTCTCCAACCACTCCGACCGCTGAGCATGTTGGTTGATCGTAAATTTTCACTCTGAGAAGGATCCCCATCCCCCGCTCCAACTGAAACCAAACTAGAAGCCCTCGGAGAAATCCGTGGGCTATTTTTCTTACCTCGTACGAGTGCGGTTCGGGAATTCACTGTCGAACACTATCTACTGATCCACAGTGAGATTTGTGTATACCATGTGCTTCGAACGTGAAATGCACCAACCCGCCTGAACCCTACTCGGCCGGGTCAACTGAGGAGAACAGCGAAATGCCAGGAACTCCACGGCCACGGATTGAGTTTGGCTATAACCCGCCATCAGGCGATCGTGGCAAAGAGACGATCAGGCCCGACGAATATCTCGGGGATCTTCAAAAAGCGTTAGACGTTGCTACTCAGGGATTCAGCTCTATATGGGTGTCTGACCATCTGAACTATGCTGCGGAATGGCGACTTGAATGTTGGACCCTGCTTACTTGGATAGCGGCCAGGTACCCCGACGTTGGACTCAGCACTATCGTAATGAGCAACTCGTTTCGAAATCCCGCGCTCCTCGCAAAGATGGCAGCCAGCCTTCAGGTGCTGAGCGGAGGGCGGTTCACTCTCGGCTATGGCGCTGGCTGGCACAAGGGGGAACACGAGGCATTCGGTTTTGATTACCCACGTTCTGGTGAGAGGGTGGATAGACTCGAAGAGGCGATACAGGTGATTCGTGCACTCTGGACAGATTCACCGGCGAGCTTCTCAGGTCGCTACTACTCGATCGACGGAGCCCACGCCGAACCAAGGCCCGATCCGGTTCCAAAGATCATGATCGGTGCTTCTGGCGAGAAGAAATCACTTCGGGTTGTTGCTAAATATGCGGACTGGTGGAACGATGTGGCGCGTCCGCTTCCTGCCCTACAGCACAAGCTAGATGTGCTTCGAGCTCACTGCGATGATGTTGGCCGTGATTTCAACTCGATTCGAAAAACTCTGACGATCGGCACGTTCATTGACAAATCAAACTCACGCGCCCGGGAGCAAGCGGGTCTCAGTAACCAATATGGGAAGACGTCCACCGGACGATCTCTGTATAACAGCGATACCGCCGTCGTTGCAGGCGATCCGTCGGCTGTGCGTGATCAGTATCACGAACTACGTGAGATGGGATTTGATCTAATCGTCACGTACTTCGAGGACTTCCAAGACCTTTCGGCAATGAAATTGTTTATAGATGAAGTCATTCCTGAGTTCTCTTAGATACTCACGTCCGACTCGACTCGACATTCCCGGTATACGGTGCGCCCAGCGCGCTTCCCAATCAAAAGGGTCGCGAGTTCGATCCCAGTCTCCCGCTCCACAGTCCATTCGAATATAAGCCCGACATTGCGTCGGGCTTATATTTTTAAGTTTTCACGCCAATGTTCACGCCAATCGAAACAAAGCGAAGGGTTTATCTCAACATCAACACTTCTTTGTTTTCGACCGTAGGTTTGACTGCAAATGAGATTGATACAGGCGTTTCGTGAAGTACTCCACCACTAACCGCCACCCGAAACGGGGTTAATGAATTTAACGGTTCGAAATCTACCACCAGCAAGCATCATTGGTGGAGCCGGGGAGCGAGTCGAACTAGCTGCTGAACACACCGTGCTAAACCCGGCACCTGCTAAGGCTGAGTCACATTCGGACTCGTATTTCTCGAAGACATTTTAACACTTATCGCAAGAGCCAAAATCAGTACAACTCCTATGAACGACGATCCCGCCAAAGCGAATTGCACCCCTACCGATTCAGCCACGGCACCAAGTAAGATCATCCCTATCGGTTGGGTTGAAAGAACGATGTAGCGTACAGAAATTACACTTGCTCTACGTTCATTCGGACTCGCTACCTGAGATGCGATCATGTTGTTGATAAAAAATGGCGCACCAGCTGTTGATGCTGCAACGGTCAACAAAAGTGTCAATAAATACGAATTAGAAAGAGCCACTCCGATTATCAGAATAGCGAACAGTAGAGCAGCACCGAATTGAAGCCGAGCATCGCTCACGCGCCCTTCGAACCACAACGACGCGATCGCTCCAATAATCGCCCCGATTCCGACTGCTAATCCTATTGCTGCCAACCCGCCGGCACCACGATCAAGAACCCCGATGGCAAGGCGTGGAAACGTTGCTCCCCAAGTGTTTGCGAATAACAACACGATTATCAAAATAACGAACATCCATCTCAGATCAGGGTTCGTGACAATCTCCCTAAATCCAGCCTTGGTTGATTCGATGATGTTGCTGCGTATCACCTCAGCAGCCGAACCAATCACTCGGATTCGGAAGTAAAAAGGCAACGTGGAAATTGCAATTATTCCCGTCACCATGAGAGCCCACGGTGCGCCCGGCCCCATAAGCAAATATCCAACGATTGCAGGTGCGAGCAGCAGTGTTATGTGCATGATCAACATGTAGCTTCCCACCGCTCTGCGTTCGAGGTTTTTAGGAACGGTGTCTACGATCAACGATTGACGGGATGGGCTGGCGAGAGAATATGCAATGCCCATAAGAAGGGTAGTCGCCAGAATGTGCCATGTTTGAACTTGATTACTCAGCGACAATACTGCGAGTGACAAGTAGGCGATTACAAGCATGATTTCACCGTAAAAAACGATCATACGTCGATCGAATCGATCCGCCAAAAAACCGCCAGCCGGCCCTATCACCAAACCAGGCAGAAGGTGTAGCGAAGGAACGAGTGAGACAAGGAACGGGGAGCCAGTCTGTTGCTCCACCATGAATCCTCTAACAATCATCTGTCCGACTAGTGCCGTGAAACTCAGAAGTTGGGCAAGTGAGTAGAGACGAAAAGAACCTGATGCAAATGGCCCCATTCGTTTGTGTCGAGAATAACGACGACGGCGAGTTGATTGGGGAGTGGCTGACGAAAGTATTCGAGTAGCTCGGGAGGTTCCTGTGCTGCCGACGCGACCGCTAATCGAAACATCTCTTAGAATAATTTACTGTGAGAATCCGTGAATGGGAATAGTCGTAATACGCGATATTTATGGCGGAATCGTGATCGATTCTGAAGAAACCAAGCCAAAAACACCACCCAAAGCCAAGCTCTACCTCTGTCTCTAACCTCGTACCCGTAGCCAAACGTCACTGTAGCGTTCATCATTTAACTATGCCCGAAATAGTTCACAACATAGATTTATCCTCAGTACCTCACCGTCCCGGGCAGTCGACCGACCTCGAGTCCAAGCGCCAGCGCGCATGGAATCGGCTATCCGACGAAGAAAAAGAATGGGTTCTCACAGCATGGGATCTGACTGGAATGGTTCCGTCAGCGCCGGCGTTTAGAGAGTTAAATAGTGCTGGTGACCGAGTGCTTTATGTGTTGGTAGGAACTGAGGAAAGCCTGACTCCATTGGAGTTGTGCTATCTGATGATTGCTCGGTGGTTCAGAAACATCGACCCCGCAACCGCGCGCGCAAAAATTGCTCAACTTGTCAGCCAAGGCTCAGCGCGCTACACGGGCATCGGGCGAACCATGGCGACTGAGGCTGGGCTTGAAAGACTCGAGGATATGGCTCAGGAGAATACCATCCGGCGACCTGATGATGATGAGTTAGAACGTCCCGATCATCGCACAACGACGTCTAAAAGTAGCGTTGTCGATAGAGGTGAATCGCCTCGATCCAATTTTGGAAATCGTAGTGCGCCAACTGGTCGATATCGTAGCGAGATACCAGACGATGGTGGTCGTGCCCCGCAGCGAAGTGATCGAGAGCCAGCCCGTGACAACAGCGGTGGTTCGGGACGTGATGATCGCGCCCCAAGGCGTGACGACCGAGGTGGTGATTCCCGCGCCCCACGTGAAGAACGAGACGGCGAATGGCGTGGCCCACGACGCGATGATCGTGGCCGAGAGTTTCGAGAGCCAAGACGCGATGACCGAGGCGACGACTCTCGCGGCCCACGGCGTGATGCTCGTGGTGGCTACTCAGGTGGTCCAAGACGTGTC
>JABMNN010000095.1 GCA_013204545.1 Chloroflexota bacterium
CGACAGGACTTGAACCTGTGACCAATCGATTATGAGTCGATTGCTCTAACCAACTGAGCTACGGGCCCACGATAGCGGTACGACGGTGCGGAGGCACTCGGAGTTACGCGCTTGAGCAATACTGATTCTCTCACGAGAATCCCGAGGAGCAACAGTTCAATTCAAACCGGCTCTGCTCAAATTACTTGCGTATCGTCTCACTTCCAAACGACTGTCGCCCTGCATTCAAACGACATTCAATCGGCACTTCGTCGCCAATCGGTCACGATGAAACGAGTTCACCCATCAACTTCTTAGCAATTACCGTTCGATGTCGACCAATCGAACCATTGTGGTAACCAACAGCACTTGGTAGTCTCTCCGCCAACCCACAAATAAAGCACTCCAACCGATCCTGAACGTAAAGGTTATATGGTATGTCGAACACTATGAGCCGCATCTCATTCTTCAAACACACACGCTGGTTGCTACTCGCCCTGTTATTTGGAGTGATGGTTTCGGCGATTGCTTGCGGTTCTAACTCCGATTCTCCTGCCACGGCAAGCGGAGTACTCGCCAGCGAGACGGATGACGGTCTAGCAGAAGTGTCAAGAATTCTCCAGCCCGCCAAGACACTGTCTCTCGAAGATTACGTTGCAGCCGGATGGAAGAAGTCAAAGCAGTTCGATACAGATACCGTTCCTGATGCGAATGACATTTGGTACGGGTTCTTCAACGCCAAGGACATAGAAGTTCGCTTCTTCGAGTCACACGAAGTCGCAAAGACCGTCGGTTTCGAAAACGCTTCTGAAGCAATCGATCAAAGTTTCAGAGAAGGTGGTCAGTTTGGTTCCAGTAATCGGGGTGCGGGCTCTTCAGCGGTCACTAAGTACAAGGCATTCGCTGTGGTCGGCAACACCGTCATGCTCTGTGAACAATCTGTCGACTCGTGTATTGCCTTGGCCAACGTTCTCGGGAAGTAATCAGAGCTCGTAGGTTTTGCTCTCAGCTGGTAGCGCCATGCAAGTTTTTTTCAGTCGAAACTTCAAGCATCGCTCTTGAAGGTGGTTGAACGAATCTGTCGAAAAGAAACTGATGAATGCCGATTGGGCCTGCAAGCAATCCAAATAGCACTATGATCGCCAATACGGTATTGAAAGTAATGGCTTTCACTGATCCAGCTGCGGTTCCCAAGCCACCGGCAAGACGGATCCCTATCAACGCAAATATGAGCAAACCGGCTGCCGCCCATATCCCACGTTCCATGCCAGTGACCACATAAGAGAGTGGTGCCATTGCAGCCACATCGCCTTGAAACAAGGAAATCTCAGAGCTTTGAGGGATCTCAGAATCGGTAATAGAGGCTCCAATCTTCTCCAGCACGTACATGTTCAACGGTATTAACACACCGAGACGTGCCGTCAGTACAGCTGAGTACGCAACTCCGATAAGCACATACATCGAGGCAATGAACTCTCGACGATAGTATGTTCCCGCCCACACGGCTAACCATGTAGCCAACACACCGGCAACTACAGCGGCCGGAACCATCCGAACAAAGGCGAGAAGGTTCAGGCGGAACACATCGTAATCGGCTCGTTGCCCGAGAATCCCCACTTGCTCTCGATTATCGATCAACACGGGGATTGCGATTCGAGTGGAAATATCGAGATATAAGGCAGCAATCGCGAATGCGATACCCAACGGCAACATGATCCAGATCAAGCGACGATTGAGAACATCTTCGGCAGATTTACGCTCTCGCTCCATCGCATATTGATCGTCGAGCGATTTTTCTAGGAGGTGTTCCAAATGAAGCTCGCAGGCTAGAGACTAACTAGGGGGAGACCGGATGATCCTACAGCATACGAATAAAAATCGGCGATTTTGAGGTATTCAAGGGGACCCGGAACTGGTTTGTCTTTTTTTTACGAAGCTCGGAACTGGTTAAAGAGAATTTCAAAGATACCCAGTGGCCCCAACATAACTACCAGCACGACGAACAAACTAACGATAGTCGTGGCGGTTGCCGTTTTCTTCAAACTGAACGATTGACTGTTAGGCCCTAGAAATTGAAATACCACGCTGCCGAGTGATACTGCACCAGCGCCAGCCCAAAAGGCCTGCTTCATGCCAGTCATGGCGTAGGTAAGCACGAAGAACGGTGTCCCAAATATCCACGAAGAAATCGCTTCACCCACAGAAATTTCGACCACCGATAATCCTGCTATATCAAGCAAGAACAGGTTCACAGGCAGAAGAAGTCCAACCGTCAGTGGCATGAAGATCATGTACATAAAGACGGTTAACACAAGTGGAAGAAAACGCCCTTCCCTACCCGCAATTGCAGTAGCGATCAAACCCGCTACCAACATCGCTACACCGCCGCCAATCAGCGGTGCCAGCGAGAGCTTCAGCACGTTCACCAGATTTGGACGATGTAGGACGTACTGCCAGTCGGCATCATCAATCGCCACTACGATATTGGTGTAGTGCATGATCAACGCCATTGCAATTCCGAGTGGAACTAGTGCAATAGCCATTCCGTGCCTACGGCGACGGTCGTCTTCGAAGCGATTTTCCTCGATACGGTCGCGTTCTATGTAACTCTGGCGGAATGATGAATCTTGTGAAGGGGTACTTTCCATACTTCCAAAGGTAGCACTTACCATGCTGAATTGAACCCAAAGAATTGGTTATCCGTTGAAGACATTTATTACTGAAATGTTCAACATTCTCGTTTGATCACCACACATAACCTCAACCGCTGCTAAACTCCGCCCGACTTCAATGTTCAGTGATGGGATGCTAGCCATCTCAAGGCGAAATAAAAGGCAATTCTCGATGAAAATCACCGATGTACGACTAGAAATGTTCAAATGGCCACGAGCCATTCCTATCACCAACGGGCTGTACACATATACACACAATCTCTTGAACATTGTTGTAATAGACACTGATGATCCCGACTTACAGGGAATCGGTCTTGCTGGTGGAATCGAGGCCACACCGGAAGTCGGTGCATCGTTCGTTGAGCACTTCAAGAAGGGACTCATAGGCCAAGACCCGCTCAACAATGAAGCTCTCTGGCACGCAATGTGGCGACCAAAACTGGTGGGGCGGCGAGGTATTTCGACTCGCATCATTTCCGGTATAGATATCGCACTTTGGGATATCAAAGGCAAGATTGCCAACATGCCTATCTACAAGATGCTTGGCGGCTTCACGAACAAGGTCGACACCTACATTGCGGGCGGCTACTACGAGGAAGGGAAAGGCCTCAAGGAACTCGCTCAAGAGATGGAAGACAACGTCAATCTTGGCGCACGTGCTGTAAAAATCAAAGTTGGTGCAGTTTCAATCAATGAGGATATCGAGCGGGTACGAGTCTGCCGTGACGCAATCGGTCCAGACGTTCGCCTAATGGTCGACGCCAACAACGCCTACCGGCACTATCAGGCGATCGAGTTCGCTCGAAAAGTTGAAAAGTATGACCTCTTCTGGTTCGAAGAACCGGTAGAGCCAGACGACTATATCGGACAAGCTGAAATAACCCGCGCAACCTCAGTGCCGATCGCTGCTGGCGAGAACGAATATACCCGTTATGGTTTCAGGGACATGATCAATGCCCGTGCCGCCGACATTCTTCAACCCGATGCACTGATTCTTGGTGGAATCACCGAGTTCATGAAAGTCGCAGCACTCGCTCAAGCGAACGACCTAGACGTTGCCCCGCACGGTGCGCAGGAAGTCCATATCCATCTGGTGGCTGCTATTCCGAACGGTCTCATCCTCGAGTACTACCGTGACTCGGTAAACCCCATGCATGGCAAAGTCTGGGAGCATGAACTGGCGATAAAGGATGGCTATGTCTACGCCCCTGAACTACCCGGACTCGGTCTCGTCCCAAAATGGGACACGTTAGCTGAATACAGGGTGGGCTAGAGGCATATAATCTCGCCCGTATTAGGTTTCGCTCACTTGTCTAATCAAACGCTAAGTCACGCAAAAACTGGAGAAGCACGATCGAATGCCTAACTTTGATTACGAAGCACCCACCTCGTTAGCAAGAGCGCTCGAACTGTTATCTCGACCCGGTGAGGTACGCGCTCTCGCTGGTGGCACCGATATCATCGACCAGTTGAAGAACAACCGACGCAACGCCGATCTTGTCGTGGACTTAAAGCGAGTGCCCGAGCTACTGACTCTTGAGTCGAACGGATCGAGACTACGAATCGGGTCTGCTGTCTCCTGTACCGATGTTCACAAGTTCACACTTGAAAAGGGTGGCTTTTCTGCCCTAACCGAGGCTGTAGAACTCGTTGGTTCTATTCACATTCAAAATCGTGCAAGCGTCGGTGGTAATGTCTGCAATGCAGCACCATCGGCAGACACCATTCCATCACTCCTCATCCACGAAGCGGTCGCTCACACGGCAAGTGCCTCCGGTGGACGTGAAATTCCGTTGATAGATTTTTTTGCGGGTCCCGGTCAAACAGTTTTACAAAAGGGTGAAATTCTCAAAGAATTAGTTCTCCCGGCTTCCTCGGCAAACACAGCATCAGCGTACCTACGGTTCATTCCACGAAACGAGATGGACATCGCTGTAGCCGGAGTTGGTTCGCTCATCGAAATCAATCCTTCAACCAAAGTTGTCACCAAGGCACGTATCGCTCTCGCATCGGTGGCACCAACTCCAGTTCGAGCTTACGCAGCCGAAAAATTTCTTGAAGGTACAGTCATCGATGCTGTTGCTATCGACAAAACTGCAGATATAGCGGTCGGTTCCGCTGTGCCAATCACCGACGTTCGTGGCTCCGCTGAGTATCGAAAAGAATTGATCAGAGTCCTGACCAAACGAACCCTGAATATCTGCATGGAGCGACTCGCTTAAATGAGTAAGAAACAGATCAAAACAACTGTGAACGGCGTTGAACACGAGATACTAGTCGATTCGACCTGGACACTGCTCGAAACTCTCCGCGATCATCTCAAACTAACCGGCACCAAAGAAGGTTGCTCCAACGGCAACTGTGGAGCGTGCACGGTAATGATCGATGGCAAGTCGTCGTGCTCGTGCCTCGTCCTTGCTCCTGAGATCAATGGGCGAGAAGTGACGACCGTCGAAGGGCTCGCCGACCACGGTCATTTATCACCAGTTCAGGATGCATTCGTCGAGAATTCCGGACTCCAGTGTGGCTTCTGCACTCCAGGATTTATGATCGCAACGACCGCCTTGCTCAACGAAAACCCGCATCCGACAGAGAACGAGATCCGCCTGAAGCTCGCGGGAAATCTATGTCGATGTACCGGATATGACAAGATCGTCAGATCGGTTCAGGATGCTGCGGAACGACTAAGCAGAGCCTAACGCAGTTCACTTCCGAGCCAAGATGTATCCCGCACCCGGTGACCACTCGAATTCACCGGATGGTTCCAGTGCCAACAATGCTTCTGTCAATTCATGCTCGAACGCTGTGATGTGATCACCGAATAAACCGCTATTGGCATATGAAGTCGAATAGAGATGCCCGATTATGAACGGAATACCGATACAGTACTCCACTTCGACTTTGCCCTCTTCGATTGCCGAAAATCCCGCATCAGCCAGCGCTTGGATAAACGGAATGATGGGCTGAAATAATGCGCTAGCCCCTGCACGTCTACTCTCTCCCAACCATTTCCTAACGACACTAATGACCACCTGCTCCCAAATGGAATCCCCACCCCAGATGCTCCGCATGCTCAAGATCGCTATACCACCGTCATCTCTCAGTAGATCATGTGATGCGGCGAAGGTTTTCGGTATGTCCATCCAATGAAGGGAACTACCGTAAGTCACTAAATCGAACTTCCCTGCTCTCGCCAAAGAAGAAATATCTTCACCGAGCAGCACGACAAATTCCACATTTGAAAGTCCGGACGCCGTTACGTTTTGGCGCGCCACTGCCACCATTTCCTCTGACACATCGACCGCTACAACCTGTTCAAAATGCTGGCTCAGCGGAATGGCAATCTGACCCGAGCCGCAACCAACATCCAAAAGTCGCCCACTTCCGTACAGCGAGAAATGCTCACGTATCAGTGCGAACAACGAGTTTGGATACGACCCCCTGAACTCCGTATAGAAGACGGCAGAAGGATCAAAAATTTCTCCAGAATCGAAGCTCATCCCAACGAGTGCTCACGTTCGCCTGTCTCGAGAGCAGTCTGAATACTCCCGATCAGTCGCCGCGCCGATTCCGCGCTGATTTCGATCGCAACGCGACCTTCAGGCTTATTTGGATTCTTCACAAAATCTATGACCAATGCATGATCCATCGGCGCATCATATGGGTGATCGTAGTAAACGTTCGCCTGAGCCAGCTTAAACCAACCATTGGGTCCTTTGGCCGATCCTTCCATCTCCGCTTTTTCGATAATCCATGTACACATTTACCGTCTCCATATGGAATAAGAATCGATTCGAGCCACCATGCATCTCATTCACGCTTGCGAATCAGTAGACTTGCTGAAAATATCTTTTTATTTTGAGTGCGATCAAAGTTCATCATCAGGCCTTAGCCAGCACGTTCAGAGGAGTTCCAACATGGCGATGACAATTACCTGTGCCGACATGGGCTACTCCTGCGGATATGAATTAACTGGCGATTCGCTGGATCAGATACTCAGCGGAGTAAAACATCACTCCCTTGAATTTCACGGCTACACCGAAGAAGAACTCGAAAAAACCGACGCCGTCGAAATATGGAAAGGTGCGATTCGTCAAGTTGCAAGACCGGACGCTTTCCGCACCCACCGTGATGAAAGTGATAGAGATATTACCCCCCACTAGGTTCAGAGATTTGCCCCGAAGAACTTGAAAACCTCACCCCACGCCTCTTTCGCCTGAACGGGTCTATAGGATGGTCGATCGCTAGCGAAGAAACCGTGACCGGCTCCCTCGTACCTGTGGAATACGTAGTTTACGCCGTGCTTCTTTAACTCGACCTCCGTGGCATTGACCTGCTCTGGAGATGGCGAGCTGTCGTCCTGTCCAAATATTCCCAACAATGGAACCGTGATATTAGGGGTGTAATCGATCGGTGCAACCGGCTGTTTTTCGGTTAGTTCTTCAGGCTTCGCTATAACTCGCCCACCCCAGCAATCAACCGCAGCATTTATCGTTTTCATACGCCCAGCCGCAAGATATGTTTGGCGTCCACCTGAACAGAATCCAATAATTCCTGTGCTCCCTGAATAATATGGCAACCGACCCAAGTACCTAGCCGCCCCTTCCGCATCGCCGATAAACCGATCGTCAGACACCCCGCCAGCCGAGCGAGATATCGCCGCTGCATCATCCGGTGTACTGTCCGGAGCCTCTCGGTAGTGGAGATTGGGCATGACGGCGACGTAGCCATGATGAGCGAACCGGCGAGTAATTTCTTTAGTCGCCTCGTCCCAACCCGGCATGTGATGAACAACAATCACACCTGGATAGGGTCCGGGTCCGAGTGGTCGTGCTAGGTACGCGTTGATCACATCGCCGCCATCACCTTCGAAAGTCACGGTTTCAGCGAGCAAACCTTCATAGTTCGGCATCCAGCACTCCTAAATGACTTAAGTAGTCGTATAGTTCAATTTCGAGTGGAACAGGACATTACCACAGCACACGAAATGAACAAGAATAGTATTCGATTATGATAATCTGAACTGGTGTTTTTCATGATGACACTGACAATTAAGTAGATGCGCAAGCACCCGTAAGGTCATTAAGCATCCAACCCACACAAGGCTTCCACGAAACGTCGAGTAACACATGGAACAGGTTTTTCGAGCTTTCTCAGACGAGATAAACGCTGACAACGAAATGGTTGTCGCCACCGTCGTCAAAACCTCCGGATCAACGCCTCAAAAACCCGGGGCGAAGCTACTAGTACGCGCCGATGGTTCAGGTGTCGGTACGCTCGGTGGCGGTTGTGTGGAAGGCGACATCTGGTTTGCTGCCTCCCAATTGCTAAAAAGCGGTGGCCCAGCCGAGATGCGCGATTACGAGCTCAATGAAGACCTCGCTGCCCAAGATGGGCTGGTCTGCGGCGGAACGATGTACTTTCTACTCGATCCAATTCGCAAACCACAGGCATCTAAAGAATTCAATGACGAAGTAATTGCTGCCTATGAAGGCGGAGCACCAGTCGCTGTCGCAAGTCTGATGAAGGCTCCTGAAGGATCGAACCTTTCAGTAGGTTCTAAATTGCTGATTCGTGAGAACGGTTCCGCTTCTGGTTCGCTTGGCAGTGAAAAACTCGATTCGAACGCAATCGACAAAGCCAGAAAACTGATGGCGATGGGCAAGAATGATTACATCGCTACTGAATCGGGGGCCGAATACTTCGTCGAGGCGTACACAACTCCTCCGACGCTCGTTCTTGCTGGCGGTGGACACGTGTCAAAAGCGATTTCGAACATTGCGTCGACTCTCGGTTTCCGCATCTTCGTGATCGACGACCGGCAAGAATTTTCCAACCCTGACCGATTCCCGGAAGCGGAACAAACAGTCGTTTCCGACTACGGCTCTGCATTCGAAAAACTGCCTATCGGCACAAACTCGTTCATCGTCATCGCCACTCGCGGACATCGCTATGACGCCTCAGCTACAGCATCAGCAATGCGCACTCCAGCGAGCTACGTTGGCCTTCTTGGTAGCAAACGCAAGACGATTCTTATTTTTGAAGAACTGTTTGCCGAAGGTTTCACTATGGAAGAAGTTCAAAGCGTTCGTTCACCAATCGGACTCGATATCTCAGCACGTACACCTGCAGAAATCGCCCTTTCAATCATGTCGGAGATCGTTGGGTTTCGTCTTGGCGGAAACGGTGGCACTCTAAAACTCGACCAACGCTTGATCGACAAAGCCGCAGAAAAAGCGGAGCGTCGCGATGAACCGGTTGAGCCGGTAGGGGCTGATTAACGTGCCGAATTTTAACGCTGTTGGCATCCTTCTGGCGGCTGGTGAGTCCAATCGAATGGGCAGCCCGAAGGCACTACTACCATGGCGGGGGACCACTCTTCTTGAATATCAGATGAATTCACTGCTTCAGGGTGGCTGTGACAAAGTGATTGTGGTGACAGGTAAGTACGACGCTGAGATGGCTCCTCTGCTGACAGAGCGACCGGGCATCATCAGAGCGTACAACCCGCAATATCTTGAAGGAAAAACCACCTCGATTAAGGCTGGAATACGGGAATTACCGGACGTCATTCATTCGATCGTGCTACTGGCAGTCGACCAGCCACGTCCTGCATGGGTGATCGAAAAGGTCCTCAGACTTCACACCGATTTCAGAGCAGACGTCACGTCACCCGGATTTGATGGACATGGCGGGCATCCATTAGTTTTCGATGGGCAGCTTCGACCGGAGCTCATGGAGATCACCGAGGAAGATGAAGGTGTTCGTTCGATCTTCCGCAAACCAGACATCGACCACCACAGAGTGAAGTTCGATTCAGCGATTGTCCGACTTGATATCAACACACCTGAAGCCTACGAAGCCGCACTCGCTTCGTACACAGAACTCGCTAAATCAAAGCTGTAACATGTGGCGACTATGGCATCGCCAACACCGGTTCGTAAAAAAAGCTGGATGGAGATTTTCTATTTCCCAGCTTTGATTCTTTTCGGCATGCCTACACTTGGCGTGTGAATATTCATACATCTGGTTGGCTTCAGCTTCGTCTGTGATCGCTCACCCGTGCCAACTCCAGTTGGGCCAATGCATCACGAGGATTCGGTCTAATTGTCGTCATTATTCCGCTACTTATAGCCGACTGGTTTGTAATCTGAAAGTACCACGATTTCAAGTGCAAAGAAAAATGGGCGAAGAAGTAAGCTGAAGAGTACCTTCCGTGGTACGCCAAGACTGGCGATGATCGCCCAACAGGACCGATAAAAACAAACCATATGAACCGCAACGATCTCGCTCCTTCTGACAATTCGCTCGACGATGCTCGCCAGTACCAACAAACAATAGGCATCGATGGTTGGCTTACGCGAGACTACCGCTATTCGAACCCAGTATTTGAAGCAGCCCTCGGACGACGGGTGGAGCACCTCACACGACCGGTTTGGCTCTGGATACCGTCGAATGGTGAGCCTCAATTATTGGTCCATGAAGTAGATGTTGGGCGCTTTCCTGCCGACTCACCAGATATAACGCCATATGGGAATCGCAATCAGATGGTCGCTGGCCTTAAATCTGCCTTACGCGGTGCAGTCAAGGTTGCCATGGAATATTCACCACTCTACGAATTGCCGAGAGTTGGCAGAGTCGACGCAGGAACAGTTGAACTCGTTCGCTCACTTGGCCCTGAAGTCGTATCATCGGGCGACATAATCCAATACGCAACTGAACGATGGACTCCCGATCAGTTGCAATCTCATTTCTTCGCAGTGAACGCTCTCGACAATATCCTGAAGCAGACGTTCAAATACGTCGGCGAGAACATTCGCTGGGCACTTACCGAACACGATATTGCTGAGCACATTCGGGGAAAATTCGACCGCGCCGGACTCGAGTTTGATGACGGACCTGTAGTCGCTTTTAACGAACACTCATCTGATCCTCACTACGATCCGCAACCGGGCGAGTCAGCGGTAATCAGACGCGAAGGCTGGCTACTCATCGATCTCTGGGCACGCAAGAAATCGGAGTCACCGGGTCAGCGAAATATCTCAGCCGACATCACATGGACTGCCAAGCTTGGTAAGCCGCCTAGCTCAAAGCACCTGGAAATATTCGATGCAGTCACCGGTGCAAGAGACGCTGCATTCGAACTACTCGAAAATCGGGTTCTCGACGGTGACAATCCACAGGGTTGGGAGCTTGATCGAGCAGCGCGAGATGTGATCGATAAGGCCGGATACGGCGAGTATTTCGTTCATCGACTTGGCCACTCACTTGGCCATGAAGTCCACTCAAACGGCGTTAATCTCGACGATTGGGAGACCCACGACACTCGCACGGTGATCAACGGTGTTGGCGTGACTATCGAACCAGGCATTTACCTGCCCGAGTTCGGTGTGCGATCAGAAATGGATATCTATTTAGGCGAAGATGGTCCGGAAATCACTGGCAACCGTCAAAGCGAGATCGTTCAAATCGAAACGAGTTAGATCAAAATCTCAACACTCACCTCTGCTGCCCGCGCCTTTATCGCTGCATACTGACCGTTCTCGACTGGCACGCCGTTCGCAAGGCGATCATCCATAGCATCGGCTTCTGGATCGCCAGCGACGAGTACACGATCTTCTCCCGGCATCGGAGGAGTTGCGTGTAGTTCGCCGATCATATCGTCCATCATTGCTTTGAAATCATCGACATCTCTGAATCGTGCGATATCGATAGCCATGACCCAGCTCATATTCTCCCCGCGGGCGAGTTGCGAACTAAACCCACCGCCTGAGAGAACCCCGCAAAGAATATCGACCATCATGGCAAGACCGTAGCCCTTGTGCGAACCTTGCTCACGAGTGTTACCTAGCGGATTCAATGACCAAGTATCGTTTTCGCCATCAGGGGGATCAGTTATGGCTTTCCCTTCATTGGTGACGGCCCATCCTTCCGGAATGGGAACACCGAGGCGTCTTGCAAGCCCTACTTTCCCGCTAGCGACCGTGCTAGTCGCCATGTCGAGCACGAAATCTCGTTCTGCTCCTGCAGGAGCAGCAAACCCAATTGGGTTAGTTCCTAACATCTTTCTAGCACCTAGTGCGGGGCGAACTGCCGGCGCAGCGGTCGTCATCGACATGCCAATCATGTTGTGTTCAAGCGCCATCATGGCGTAGTAGGCGACCATCCCGACGTGGTGGCCGTCTCGGATGCTGACCATGCCTAGGCCATAGTTCTTGGCCTTCTCGATCGCAATTTCCATACCCTCGTATGCAGATACAAGCCCAATTCCATTTCCACCGCTCACTAACGCAGTGGTCTCAGATTCTGTGATCACTTTGGTCTGTTGAGGAATCGTGTACACACCATTCTCGATAGCTTGTGAGTAACCCACGACGTTCGCTACTCCATGGGTATCGACTCCACGAACACTGGCAGATACCAATACTTTTGCGGCGATTTCCGCATGATGTTCAGGAGTTCCGACGCCCTGAAATATTGACAAAAGTTGTTTTTGCAGATCACCAGCAGGAACCCGCGTCGAATTAGAGTCGTTGAGTTTTACTTTATTTGCCATTTAGATAAACACCTCGACGCCGAGTTGAGCGGCTCGGACTCGTATCTCATCGTATTGACCGTTTTCGACCGGAACTCCGTTCACAGAACGTTCATCCTCGAAGTCGGCTTCAGGATCGCCTGCAACCAGCACTCCATCCTCGCCCGGCATCGGAGGAGTTGCGTGTAGTTCACGAATCATCTCATCCATCATTGCCTTGAAATCATTGATGTCACGGAACTTGGCAATATCGATAGCCATCGTCCACGTCATGTTCTCTCCGCCCGATAGTTGCGCACCGTATCCACCACCGGAAAGTACACCACACAAAATATCAACGACCACTCCAAGACCGTACCCCTTGTGCGAACCCTGCTCGCGGGTTCCTCCAAGCGGATTCATCGACCAGTCTTCTCCCCTGTCGCCTCGCGGCTCGGTGAGGGGCTCACCCTCCGCAGTCACAGCCCAACCGACTGGCATCTGCACGCCAAGTCGTTTGGCAAGACCAATCTTGCCGCTAGCAATCGTGCTAGTCGCCATGTCCAAAATGAAATCTCGCTCCTTGCCGGCGGGCGCACCGAATGCCAGAGGATTCGTTCCAACACGTGGTCGTGCCCCGAGAGCCGGGCGCACCGACCGACTGGCATTCGTCATCGCCATGCCTATCATGTCCTCGGCAACTGCCATCATCGGGTAATAGCCGACCATGCCGATGTGATGTCCATCACGGATAGTGGTCATACCAACACCAAATTTACGGGCTTTTTCGATCGACATTTCCATGCCCTGATGAGCTGCGACAAATCCAAGTCCGTTACCACAACTCAATAACGCCGTCGTTTCGGTTTCAGAAATAATTTCTACCGTCTGAGGAACGGTGTAAGTACCGTCTTCTATAGCCTCCGAATATCGCACGGCATTCCCTACACCATGCGTCTCGACCCCACGGAGACTCGATGAAACGAGAATTTTTGCGGTTATCTCGGCGTGTTCAGCCGGTGTCCCAACCCCTTGCAGGATTGCTGACACCTGTTTGTGCAGGTCAACAGCAGGTATGCGGGTAGAGTTCGATTCATTGAGTTTCAGGTAGTCGAGTGCCACAGACGTTTCTTTCATGCTTGTTATCACCGGCCCGTCCATTGCTGAGCTTTCCGGTGGCGAGTGTACGCCCGTGTTGTTATGATCGTCATCATTTTCACCGTGGTCGTGAATATATTTCGACGTCATATGAGCAATAGTCGAAATCATCGTCTCTATGTCATTGCAAGAAGTTACGGAGCGTCATTAAGTTTATGTAAGCTGACACTTACGTAAACATATGCTTACATATAAGTCATGGAAGCCACACTAAAAGCAATGTCCGACTCGACACGACGCGAAATTCTTCGACTTGTGCAGAATGAAGAAATGTCCGCTGGGGCAATAGCGTTGAATTTCTCTATGAGCAGACCTGCAATATCGCAGCATCTAACTGTGCTCAAATCAGCGGGTTTGATCGTTGAACGACGATCTGGCGTAAAGCGCCTGTATCGAACGAGAGTGGAGGGTATGGCAGAACTAAAAGCGTTTCTGGAGATGTTCTGGGACATACGACTTGATCGGCTGAAGGCTGCTGTTGAAGCAGAAACCAAAAACGAAGGAACCTGCGATGACCACGCCAAAACCAACAACAAATGCGACCAGCTTGGTCCGCCAGATAAGGATCGATGCCCCGGCGGCGACTGTGTTCAAGTATCTGACTGATCCACAGTTCTCATGTGCACATGGATGGGCCAGAACTGCACGTTCGAGCCATATGAGGGCGGTGAATATCGTTGCGAGATCAACGACAACATCATTGCTGGCGGCAAGGTTCTCGAAGTCGTGCAGGACCAGAAGATCGTTTACACATTCGGCTGGGAGGGTGGAGAAAACCCGGTGACGGTTGGTTCATCAAAAGTTGAAATCACTCTCGAAGAAAACAATGGTTCGACGCTAGTCAACCTAACTCACTCAAAGCTTAACGGCGCTGTTCAAGAACACGGTGGCGGTTGGGATCACTACCTGTCGAGACTTACGACTGCTACGACTGGCGGTGATGCAGGACCCGATCCAGTAGCCAATCCACCCGCTAATGCCTAAATGCTGGCATTCAGCAACAACCAACTACTTACTACCCGCACCCCATTGGGTTTCGAGGGTTCAAACAATCCGAGGAGGCATATACATGCCACGATTCATAGACGTACACCGAGAAATGCCCAAAATGCCCGCTGAAATGGTTCAGCAGATTTAAGATCGAATCGCAAGTGGCGCACGTGACGAATTCACTGCCCATGCCATCGACGTCCTTGCAAGCACAGATGGCTCAGCGATCTGTGCATCACCGATGCACCCGACGTTGCTTCGGTAGTCAACTCGCACACCTCGAAGGGCGTGCCGATGTCCAATGAAGACGTCCACGAAGTAGTAAGCATGGGCGGTAAGTAGGCTTCAGCCCACTTCAGTCCCAGTACAACTGCGTTATAGAAGCGCTGAGCCATCAGATTCAGCGCATATGTCGTTAAATGTGATTTTGAGAAGTACAACGATGTAGCAATCAGTGGACTCGTCAACGTTATCCTCACCTCAGGCCACAGCGACTGAGGTGCGAAAGAATCCGGTCCGAACTACCGCTACGCCAACTCCGTCCCAATGCCACGTTCCAACGCCATTTCATATAGTCGACCACATACCGCCAAATCTTCGAACGCCACACCTTGCGATTCGAACAAAGTGACATCGTCATCTGAGTATCGTGCCGTTCGTAGTCCGGCAACGATTTGATCAAGCCGAACCAGCGACTCCCATGCAAAATGGCCTACTTCGGCTGCACGCATCAGCTCCCCGCACTCGATTTTGCTCTGATCGATGTCGTCGCAAGCAATGAGATCAGCCTTCACAATCGCACCAGTGTCCAACTCACGCTTCATCCATGAGTTATTTCCTGCGGCGTTAATGTGCATCCCAGATTCGACCATATCGCCAGTAATCACCGGTTCGACAGAACTTGTAACGGCTACCAGCACGTCCATGCCTTCAGCAGCTGCTTCTTTGGAATCGACTGCCAGAATATTCACGCCAAGACGCTCGCTCATCGTCGAAGCAAAGCGCTCTCGTTTTTCAGGGGTGCGAGAAAACACCTTCACATTCTTGATATCGCGCACGGCACAGACAGCCTCGAGCTGAGTCTGAGCCTGATAGCCCGAACCGATGATCCCAACCGAAGAAGCGTCACCACGCGCCATGTACTTCGTTGCGATCCCGGATGCAGCACCTGTACGAACCTGCCCCATCCGACCAGCACCAATCACAGCAAGCAGTCCTTCACCATTTGTGCCGTAGAGCATCACTCGGAAGTCGCCACTCACGTACGACTTATGCCCTGCCCACCCGCGTTCGGGCCATGTGGCAGCCATGAAGTTCATCGATCCATTACCAGCCGGCAACCGATGTCGAGGTTCGTTACGAACTTCACCTGCAGAGCGTGCCCTGAACACATCATCCAACGCTTCGAGCGCCAGATCCATGTCGAGCATCCCAGTAACATCGGCTTCGGTTAGGTACAGTCGCTTTATCTCGGGCATCGTTCAGTCATTCCTCAAATAAAATGGTCTCGTAACTGACGGGGATTCAATTCAGCAAAACTGGTGTTCAACCAGCTAGTCTGATCTGGACAGACCGACGCGTGCAACTAGAATACCGCCCATCGGGCAGCTTTCGACAATCTCTATGCCTGAGTATTAACTGATCGATTGTCAATGTGGCGCATCGCTCGCAACGTGACATATGAGAATAATTGAATGAGCAGTAGCCAAATCAAAGCCCTAGCGTTCGATGTGTTCGGCACGGTCGTCGATTGGCGTAGTTCGATATCTCGACAAGCAGCCGAACTTGGTGCTAAACACGGGGTCGACGCCGATTGGGACAAGTTTGCCGATGACTGGCGCGCCGGATACGGTGCAGGGATGGCAAAAGTAAACTCCGGCGAGGACGAGTGGAAGATCGTTGATCAGATCCATCGCGAGCGACTTGAGGTAATCCTTGAGCAGTACGGATTTCCGAATATCGATGGAGCCGAACTTACGGAATTCAACAAAGCTTGGCATCGACTCGATGGATGGCCCGATTCAACGGCTGGACTAACTCGATTGAAATCGAAGTACATCATCACCTCGCTATCGAACGGGAACATTGCACTCCTCACCAACATGGCAAAGTACGCAAACCTGCCGTGGGATGCAGTGCTCTCCGCTGAGTTCGCGGGCAAGTACAAAACCCACCCTCGTGCCTATCAGCGAACCGCCGAACTACTCGGTCTTGACTACGATGAGGTGATGCTCGTAGCAGCGCACACCTGCGATCTGCGGGGTGCTATAAATGCAGGACTAAAAGCAACGCTGGTCACTCGTCCCGATGAATATGGCAATTCAAAACAACCCGATCTTGAACCTGAATCCGACTTCGACTACTTCGCAAAAGATTTTCATGAACTAGCCGACCAATTGGGCTGCGATTAAACGTCTACAAAAGTCCTCAACCAGAAACTGACCCATCGATCATTTCAGCCGACGACCTCACAGGCTGAGTTGAAAAGGAAAAAGAGAGACAAATGAGCTGGAAATTTGAGAATGCGGCGCCTGTAATCGGCTCGATCACCGAGGGCAACGTCTGGAACGGCGAGAAGATGTTGTATTCCAACATTGCCATGAATCGAATCATGTCTTACGACCCAAATACAGGCCTCGTCGAGGTTTGGAGAGAAAATACCGAGGGCACAAACGGTCTCAATTACGACAGCGAAGGTCGATTGTTCGGCTGTGCAGGCGATGGACGAAAGATCGTTCGCTTCGATTCCAACGGTCAGATGCTGACTATCGCTGACCGACTCGACGGACGTAGGATCAATTCTCCGAACGACCTCGCAATCACGCCGTCAGGTTCGATCTATTTTTCTGATCGAGTGGGCGACGTCAGTCCGGATGTCGGAATAAGTTTTTCGTCGATCATATCTGCCGAACCACAGGAAGATGATTCCTATAAGCCCGTTCGCCGCACATTCGACACGAGCATGCCGAACGGACTGATTTTCTCATCTGACTACAAAATCCTTTACGTGGCTCAAAGCGACTATCGTGCCAGTGAAGCTCGTGAACTTCGCGGTTACCCAGTGAACGATGACGGTTCGCTCGGTGACTACGAATTGCTCCATGACTTCGGACCACACCGCGGTATCGACGGAATGACGCTATCAAGCGAAGGCAACATCGTCGCATGTACAGGTTGGGAGCTATCCGGACCCGGCGGCATGATTACAGTCTTCGATCCCAATGGCAGAATCATTGAGACCCATCCTACGCCTGCTAAACGCCCAACCAACTGCACGTTCATCGGTGAAGACCTCTACGTATCGTCAATCGAAGGTCATTGCCTCGTAGCCCGCAATACCGGCATGACCGGTCATCTACTCTGGCCTAACTAAGGTTTCAAGCAACACAAGCTAAATCCTACCAACACCTCTCCTACCTGAAAGAAAAAATGATGTCCGATTGGAAATGGACCAAGATCGCAGATCACGACACGCTGACCGAAGGACCGGTGTGGGACGGATCAGGACTCCTCTACAACGAATGCTCCGCCAGCACTACGTTTCGTTGGGATCCCAAAACCAACGAGAGCACGGTTTGGCGTACCAACACCGGCCAAACAAACGGCATGACGTTCGATCGTAAGGGTCAGTTGTTTTGTTGTGAAGGCGGCGCCCACCGGGTAACAAAGATCGACACCGAAGAGCCAAACGCTGAACCGCTAGTAATCAGCGACGCCTTCAAGGGCGAGACGATGAACTGGCCGAATGATATTGCCGTAGATCAACTGGGTCGCGTTTATTTCACCGACCCAAATTATTCGGGCAGCGCCAACAACCTCGAACACGAATCTGTCTACATGGTCGAACACACGTTCGGCGGCAACTGGAACACGATGCGGGTTACGTTCGACACCCGCAAACCAAATGGTGTTCTTTTTTCGATTGATCAAAAGACATTATTCGTTGCCGACGCTCCCAACCAACCAGAAGAACCCAAGCGCCTATTGGCATACCCGGTAAACGATGATGGAACTCTGGGAGATCATCAAGTCCTGCACGATTTCGGTCGTGGCCGTGGCATCGACGGGATGACGCTCACCGCGTCTGGCATGATTTTGGCAACAGCGGGCTCTTCGTCAGCAGGTCCCGGTCCGATGATCTACGAATTTGAGCCGTCAGGCCGAGTAGTTCGTACTCACCCAGCACCAGCGGATAACCCGACCAACTGCACATACGGAGGTTCTTCGTTATCTACGTTGTTCGTGACGTTTGCTGGAGGTGAGGTCTATCAGGTCGACGGCACCGATCACACTGGGCAACTCGCCTACCCACAACGCCGCTATTAGCCATCAGTGGCACTTTTTTTTCCGGCTAGCAGCACATTGACTGAATCGACTCTTTAAAAGTGGATATGAGCGTGTAAACGAATACCCCTCTCTCCCTAAGTGGGAGAGAGGGGTATTCGTTTACTAGTTATTTGCTAAAGCTGGCATCATACGCATCAGCTGCCACAAACGTATCGTCGAGCAGTGACTGTGCCTTCATCCAGTCGACCAACGAACTCCACCTATCATCAGTGAACGAACCAACCGGTGTACCTTCCAACTTCCATAGCGGAGCAAGAAGTTCGACACCTGCCCGATCAACAGCTTCGTCGATTTCGGCGTCAGGATTCAGGCGAAGAAGCGCATCGATCGCGCTTTGCGGATCGTCGGCTGCCTGCCCATAACCCATGTTGAATGCCTTTACGAACCTTTCGACCACTTCCGGATTATTCTTCACGTTTTCTTCCGAAGTGACGAGAACCAGCTCGTAGTAGCTTGGAACGCCCCACTCGGTGGGAAATAGAACGTTAGCTTCGTACCCTTCGTTCTCCATAATGATCGATTCGTACGTCCAGTAAACGCCGATAATTGCGTCGACTGTGCCTGCCATCAGAGCCTGGCTAACTGCCCAACCGACGTCGACCATCTCGACATCGTCACGTGTGAGACCATCGGCCTCTAGCATGGTCGTCAACATTGCCTCGTTCCATGGAAGACCCGGGGTTCCGATCTTCTTGCCTTTGAGATGACTCGGCCTTTCGATACCTGACGACTTCAGAGTCATGATCGAGTTGAGGGGGCTCTGGACGATACCCGCAACTGCCACAACAGGAATGCCTTCTTCGCGAGCTTGCAGGAGATCAGGCTGGTAGTAGAAAGCGAAATCGCTCTCGCCACTAGCAACGAGACCCAATATCGCAGCTGGGTCGGCAGGTGGCTCAACAGTTACATTGAGTCCTTCGTCCCTGAAGTAACCTTTGTCGACAGCTTCGTAAACCCCAGCGTGGTTTGCATTCTGGAACCAGTCGAGTGTCACAACTAGGTCTATCGGTTCAGGAAGTTCAGTAGGTATTGGCGTTGCGTTGGTGGGAGGAAGCGTCGTTGGCTCATTAGCAACCGGAGCATTCGCGTCCGATTCACCGTTCCCACAAGCGACGATCACTATCGACGTCAGCATTGCTACAAGTAGCACTAACTTTTTCATGATTCTCCTAAGCGAATAACTCGATTCGCAGTTGGTGGGTACTTTCTGAGTGACCACTTTTCCATGGCGACGACTGCTGCGAACAATGCCATCGCCAAAATTGAGAGCAAAACGATCGCGGCGAATACTTTCGCCGTTTGAAATTGGCCGCCAGCGACTTTCATCAGCCAGCCAAGCCCAGCGCTTGAACCAAACCACTCTCCGATTACAGCTCCAATTACCGACACAACGGCTGCAACTTTAAGCCCGGCAAAGAAACTGGGCAGGGCTGACGGAATCATCAGCTTGCGAAAGATTTGCCAAGGAGATGCTCCGAGCGTTCGAAACATGTCGACCATCTCTTGATCCACATATCGAAGACCGGAAACTAGGTTGATCACTATTGGGAAGAACGTGAACAGCACGATCACTATTACCTTCGACATGATGTCGGTCCCAACCCAAATGATCAGCAGTGGAGCGAGCGTGATGATCGGCACGGTTTGTGACGTAATGATGAGCGGATAGATCGTGCGTTCGACAGTCCGTGACCACACAATTCCTGAAGCAAGCAAACCGGCGAGTCCCACCGAAACGGCGAATCCAATCAGGATCTCCACAAGTGTTGTTTGCGTATGACGAAGAAGAAATCCAAATGAGCCGTAAATCTCGGCACCAATTACGCTAGGTGGGGGTAGCAGCCAACGTTTAACGTCTAGAACTTCGACCAGCACTTCCCATGCAATGATCAACGCTATAGTGGTCGCAACGGCCGGGATCCAATTGAGTAGTGCCGCCTTAAAAGAGCCACGAATGATCACGGGGCAATCTCCTGAACTCTCAACAGATCAAGGATGCGCCTTTTAAAAATCATGAACTCAGGTGATGTCGTTACTTCAGCATCGGAGGATGAATCTCCGAAATCTATTTTCACTTCACCGATGATCTGGCCCGGATTTGCAGTCATTACCAGTACACGGTCAGCGAGCAGAATCGCCTCTTCAACATCATGAGTAACAAGAACCACTGCCTTGTTCGATGTATCAAGAACATTGAGAAGCCATTGCTGCAACGTGCTACGGGTTATCGCGTCAAGCGCGCCGAACGGTTCGTCAAGAAGCAACACTGGGTTGTCGGGAAGTACCGCTCTCAGCAGTGCCACGCGTTGGCGCATTCCTCCAGAAAGTTGCCATGGCATCGAATTGAGAACATCTGCAAGCCCAAACGACTCAGCCAATTTCCTAACTTGCGCGTTTGATTCAGATCGACTGCCCCCTCGCAATTCAAGGCCGAGTTGACTGTTTGTTGCGACTGATCTCCACGGCAGCAATAAATCCTTCTGCTGCATATACGAAACATTTCCAATCCGATCAGTTCGACTTACATGTTCACCTGAGCGAATATGTCCGGTTCGAACGGAAAGAACACCAGAAATCAGGTTCAAAAGAGTGCTTTTACCACAGCCCGATGGCCCAACCAGTGCCACGAACTCACCCTTAGTAACTGAAAGGTTCACGTTTTCAAGAATTGCTGCGTTCTCGTAGTCGAAACCAACACTCGAAACGCTCAAAAGCGCGTTTTTAGAATCGACCGATTCGTCGATCCCAGTGTTTGTCTGTTGAGAGGCCGAGCTCATCATTACTACGCAAATACCAGAAAGTTTTTGTCTTCTGAGTAGTTGTCGCTTGGATGTGGCATATGAGCCGTTTTCCTACGCTGGCATTACCCAGATCAGGTTCAAGGGTTGGCAGAGTATTATCGTCTGCCCTCTCAGCCCGGCTACCCGAGCTCCCCATGTGTCGTTCACCATTTTGTGTACAACACTGGCGAAGCATTGCCTCGCCTACCGCAAGTCTCGCAACCATTGCACCGGATGTCAAATGGTCCAGAGTTTCTTATGATTGGCGGTTTGCGGCTTAATCCCGGCACAGCTAGAATGCCCATATTCCGGTTCAGGAGTTACATCGCAAAGCAAAGGACACAGCTTTAGATTTTGGGAACTATTCCTCTTTCACCAAAAGAAAATTTCGCCAGAGTGATTCGATGCCCTGATGACGAGATAAATCTTGGTGCGGCAAGCTTGTATGCGGCATCGAACGAATATCCCGAGTTAGACGTCGTTGCCTATCAAGGCCGAATCGCCCAATTTGGTGATCGAGTCAAATCTCTCCTATCTCCACACTACACGAACTACGATTTCGTCGACTCAATGCACGAAGTAATGTTCGAAAAGGCCGGATTTGCGGGTGACAACAAAGATTACTTCGATCCAAGTAACAGTCACCTGAACGAAGTCATCGATCGCCTGAAAGGCAACCCGATGACACTTTCGATTTTGTACATCGAAATAGCGAGGGTTGCAGGAGTGACAGTCGAAGGTATATCGCTTCGCAAGCACTTTGTGGTGGCAGTTGGATCGGGTGAAGATCGCATTTACGTTGACCCATTCCACAACGGCGGTCTGCTCTCACGAAAAGAATGCATCACTAACATTCTTGGCAGTAATCGCGTCAAGAATGATGGCTTCGATGATCTCGAGCGCAAATATCTCTCCCCTGCCTCTAAAAGAGCAATGCTCGCTAGGCAACTTAGTAACCTCAAGGTAGCCCACGAAAAACACAAACAGTACGAACTAGCACTTTCCGCCTCTGAACGAATTCAGCTACTTGACCCTGCGAACTTGAGAAACCTTAGCGATCTGGCTCATCTTCAGACCAAAGTGGGGAACTTCGGAGATGCGTTAGATTCGCTCACCCGGTTCCTTGAACATGCGCCCGCTGGATCAAACACTGAACAGGCAGAGAGCGCACTTCGAAAGCTAAAAGCACTGACTGCTCGATCCGGCGAAGAATTCCTGAATAAATAGCAGGAATCGTGAAAACCGTAACACCACACCTAACGTATTCTCTAATGGTTACCTGAACGGCTAGACGTACTCGCGCACGGCGAATACATTGCACGGTCGGTCGGGTCCTGATTGGACGAGGTGAACCGCTTGAATTACCAGGGACTAGAAGATCTGGAACTGCTTGCGAAGATCGGAGATCGAGATCGAGAGGCTCTTGCGGCTTTGTACGACAGGTACGGTCGCCGGGTATTCGCGCTTGCAGTACGAATTCTCAGTGATCCCGTCGGATCGGAAGAAGTTACACAGGATGTATTTATGAGCGTGTGGCGACGTGGTGCCACATACACACTGAACAAAGGCAAGTTCACTACGTGGTTATTCTCAATAGCACACAATCGAACTATCGATGAGTTGAGGAAGAGACGAAGAGATCGAAGCCGAGAAAATACTGATATTGACGACCATCTGAACATCGAATCGACTGATGTATCACCGGCGGATGCAGTGGTTGCTCAATCAGAGTACGACAAGGTGCGATCAGCTATGGAGCACCTTCCGGTCGAGCAAAAAAACGTGATCGAACTCTCCTATTTTAGAGGGCTCACTCAAACTGAAATTGCAACGAAAACTGGCCAACCGCTTGGCACGGTAAAAACACGAATGCGGCTGGCATTGAAAAAGTTACGCATGGCACTTAGTGCTGAAACGGGCGCGCAGGCATGACTGAATCTAAAGATAATATTGAGACGAACGAAAATATAGACCCGAGGTTTGAAAATCTCGCTGGCTACGTTTTAGGCGCGCTTGACCACGCCGAACAGCGATCGTCCGTTGAAAATCACATTGAAAAATTTCCTGACGTTCAAGCAGAGTTCGAAGAACTATCCGAAACGGTGGACCTTCTTGCATTAGGTGTCCCACCAGTCTCGCCTCCGGATCATCTGAAAACCAATATTATGGAATTGGCGAGGCAAGAATCGACCCCTTCGCAACTCCAACTATTAGCGACGGCGCACGGGGCAATGTCACGCAGATCGTGGTGGCAACGCTCATTCCAGTCGGGGTACGCCGTTGCAGCCGCTGCCGCTGCCCTCGTAATAGTTGTGGGCGGTGGTATGGGATACCAGAACGACCAACTCAGCAACGACTTCAACAACCTTCGTGTTGACTTAATCGCAGAATCGACGGTAGTAGCGAACCTTCGATCTGAATTATCGACCACGATGATGGACTCAGAAACCAAAGTCGCTTCCATGAAGTCTGAGATGGATGTCATGGAAGATGAGTTCGGCGCCACCACTGAAATGGTTGTTCACCAGGAAGAGGTGGTATCAGAACTCGCAGTTGCAAACAACGCCCTCAAGCAAGCATTACGCGACCAGATTTGGCTGACGTACGTAACCTCGAAAGAGGGCTATCAAGTCGAAAGTTGGCTCGCAGACAATACCCAGCAAGTTACAGCGACCAAAACGGCCGCGTATGGATTAATCGCCGTTCGAGTCGTTGGCAATGAAGCTGTTTTCCAGGCTCACGGACTCGATCAGCCTCAGTCTGGATTCGCCTACACTGTCTGGCTCATGGGAAATGGAAAGCCACTCCCTGTAGCCCAGTTTGGTGTCAGCGAAATCGGATCTGCAACAATCGCGTTCATAATGCCAGCGCCGCTGCAATTCTATTCAAGCGTCATGGTTACCCAAGAACGGGTGAATGGACTTGGGTCCGATCCTTCCGGCACGATGGTTATCTTTGCAGAAACTAACTGAAACACGCAGGGAAGACTTCGAATTCTGTTCGGCCGGTAGCTAACTGCGGTGCCTAGCAGGCACTGATTTTGAGCTGTTTGCGACGACCGCAAATTCATAAAAATCTCGGTGTATGACCACTGTGACGGGGATCTAAATAATTTTCATTCAAATTGCGATGCGTCCGATTCGGGTTCTTGAGAGATTACAGCGACCCGTAAGCTACGCATGGTCGCCACTTTCATATATTTATTAGTTGTATTGTGAAGACTCGACCTGATGTTGCAATTTCAAAAATGGCCAAACTTCACACTCACAAGACACTTCTGAAATCTCTTGCAGCAATTACTGCGCTGATGCTGCTTTTAGCTTTAGCAGCCTGCTCGAGAGCTGAACCGGCACCGGTGCCAGGCACGCCTCTGATTACAGCTAGCGAAACGGTCAGCCTTTCGCGAGTTGCGACGGCGGGACTACGGAGTTTCAGCTTCGAACTAACCCATGATTCAGGCCATACGACGCTTTCAGGAGCGATTGAACTCACCAGAGCTAGTGGGCTAGTGGCCACAAACGGACTCGACCTAGAAGCTGAAGCGAACATCGGCCGCGCATTCGTAAGAGTGGAAGCCGTCGTGATTGGCGAGCAAACATGGATGACCAACCCACTAACGGGTGTCTGGTCAGAAATAGCTCCAGAAGACAGTCCGTTCGCATTTCTAGATCCCGTGAAACTAGTCGCCGATATTCTGGGCGACACTCAGCAAGCAACTTATCTAGCTGACTCGTCATCAAACGGAAACGTCATGATCGAAGGTCAGATTCCGGCGGAGTCTCTCGCAGCACTCGTCGGTACGGTCGATCCAAATGCTCTGCCAACAGTTTTACTCACGGTCGACGCCACCAGTCACCTTCTAAAAAAGATCGTGCTTTCAGGCATCGTTCAACCTGAGGACGAAATCGACACCATCAGAGTGATAACGTTTTTAGAGTTCAATAAACAGACTTTGCTGGAACCACCGATCTAGCCAATGTTCACTCGACTACGGCAAATCGTTTCACCGTACAAACTACTTCTACCATTGTGTTTCGGTGTATTCATCGCAGCGGACGATCAAACGGTCGTGGTCACCCTTCTCCCGGATATGTTGTCCGACCTCAGAGTCGGGGTAAGCGAACTAGATCGCGCATCATGGGCGATCACCGGCTACCTCATCGGTTACACCGCAGCAATGCCGCTCATGGGCCGCATATCCGACCGCACCGGCTATCGGAGAGCGTTTCTGATAGCAATGGTGGTCTTCACTCTTGGATCTGCCCTAGTAGCCATTTCGCCCGGCATCCCCCGCTTGCTATACGGCGGTGCCCCTGAGTACAATTGGCTCATTGGCACAAGGGTTTTCCAGGCGATTGGCGGTGGAGCATTAATTCCAATTTCTATCGCTGCCGCTAGCGAGTTGGTCGACGGTAAGCATCGTGCCGTTGCTTACGGTCTCATTGGTGC
>JABMNN010000096.1 GCA_013204545.1 Chloroflexota bacterium
CCCGTCAACCAAGTCGCCTGAAGCACCGAGTTTCATGACGAATCATGAAAGAGGTTCATTACATCTTCCGACAGCAAAAAATTCAACAAAAAGGCCATCGGTGAAATCACCGATGGCCTTTCATACACTCATTTGGCTTGCAGCCTTTTAGTCGATCTGACGGAGTCTCGGGTCGAGACGGTCTCGTAACCAGTCACCCAAGAAATTCAGGGATACGACGACAAGGAAAATCGCTGCCGACGGCACCAACACTTGATGTGCGGCGATCGAGAGATAGTCACGGCCTTCGTTGGTCATAACACCCCATGCTGGCGTTGGAGGCTGAATTCCAGCACCAACGAAACTGAGCACGGATTCCGCCAGAATCAGGCCAGATGAGTTCAACGTTCCCACGACGATAGCGGTATTAAGGATTCCCGGTAACAAGTGCTTAAACATGATTCTGAAATCGGACGCACCGTTTACGCGCGCTGCCGCAACGTAATCCATTTGTTTTAACACCAATATTTGTGCGCGAATAACCCTCACGAAACCTGCCCAAGCTACAAGCGCCAGAACAAATAGAAGAACCGTTAATCCACGTCCGAAAATCAGCACAACAATTAGTGCAACCATCAGGAACGGCAACGCATACCAAACATCTACGATCCTAGTGATTACTTCGTCGATCAAGCCGCCGTAGTACCCAGAAATCACTCCAAGCGATACGCCGATGAACATTCCCACCACCAGTGAAACCAGTACCACTTGCATCGACACACGGGCACCATGGAGAACACGTGTGAATTCATCTCGTCCTATGTGATCGGTACCGAGTAAATGGAATCCCGCTGGCCACAGGCCATATTTAGGTGCATCTTGTTTTTCAATCGGCAGCTTTGACGATTCAAATAAGCCAAGGTGGCGGTCGCCAATCACACCGATATCACGTTCATAAGGAGCGACTGTTGGTCCAATAACTGCAGCTAGGATCAGCATAGATAGCACAAATGTCGGTAAAACCGGGTATTTGCGAAAGACGTACCATACTTTCCCGATTAGCGACCGTTTGACTTTTACACGAACGAGCGGAGAGTCAAGCGTCGATGAATCGACGTGCAGAACCTCACCTTGCGTTTCCGACGTTGTCATGTGTGCTCCTGTTAGTCCGCAGAGTTACCTAGACGGACTCGTGGGTCGATTAGTGTATATGCGATATCTGCGAGGGTCGCAAACACCAGATAAATCAGAATAAAAATGAACACCGTTCCAAGCAGCAACGGGAAGTCATTGTCGTTCACTGCGCGGTACAGAGCGTCGTATCCGATGCCCGGCCATGAAAATACGATCTCGACAACCAGTGCGCCGTTCAGCCAGCCCGAGAACACCAATAAAGCCGAAGTGACAGGAGCAATTAGAGCGTTACGAAGAGCGTGCTTGTAGATAACCCAGTTCCATGCGACACCCTTAGCACGTGCGAGCCGGATGTACTCGGAATCGAGAACCTCAAGCATCGACGAACGTGTTAGGCGCATCAGGCTTGCTGCAGCACCCCAGCCAAGAGCCATACAAGGGAGGATATATTCCTTCCAGTTAAAATCTGGCGATCTACCACCCGCCGGTAACCAATTTAGCCACACAGCAAATATCCAAATTGCCACAAGCGCCGTTACAAACGGCGGAGCCGCCTGACCAACAATAGCGACACCTCTACCAACATAATCCCAGAAGGTGCCGCGCTTTACTGCAGCTAACACCCCCATCGGAATACCCAGAGCTATCGCAAATATCCAGCCGCCAACAGCAAGTTGAACTGTAGCTCCGATCTTGCCTTTGATCAGATCGGTAACTGCACGGTCACGTGCAAGTGACACACCTAAGTCACCTCTAAGGGTTCTACCCATCCAAGTGACGTACTGCTTCCACAGAGGGTCGTTCAACCCCATGCGGTCGCCAAGTGCAATCCACTGTTCTTCGGAAATTCCGTAACCAGAGTCAGGAACAAATAATTGTCTAGGGTCGCTGTGGAACTGGATCAGGATGAAAATTGCCATCGTCGCGCCAATCACTGATATCAGCGAGGATAGGAATCGTCTTGCTAGAAAATTAGCCATTTGATAAGTACTTCCGAAGTTGTCCCACTCAGGTTCATATACCACGTGATCTGACGGTATTTCAAACAGACCCGCATCTTACTCGAATTGGGATCCAGTAGGGATTTTTTTTCATACTAAGTGCAGCGAAAAGTTAGCATTCTAAGCAACCTATGTCAACGCTCACTAACTAGCTGCAACCACTTGAATTCACACTTACCACGCGCAGTGAATTCAGAGATCGAATCAAACAGACATTAAAGAAAGACGGGGGCCGGTAAAACCGACCCCCGTCTAAGTGAGCAAACTAATTGCTTCCTAAGAGCATCAACCCTTATTTGAGTTCAAGTAACTCAAGGTTTGAAGAAACGTTTGAGTAGTGCTGCTGGTAGCCATCCCATGACTTGATGCGGTCGTTCACAACGATTCCTTTAGGAACCTGGAATACACCGGCATATTGCAGCCAGTACATGCTGTAGTCAACCCAAGTCAAGTGCTTAGCAGACCGGACACTCGCGTCCTTTTCACCAAGAATTTCGAACACCCATTTCGCACCGGCCTGTGATTCGAAACCAACACCCCAACCAGGTCGTGACGACGATGTATCCACCGTAGGCAGCGGCCAGTCAATTGGGTATACGTTCGAGTGAACGTCACCGTTCTTTAGAACAGG
>JABMNN010000009.1 GCA_013204545.1 Chloroflexota bacterium
CGACACATGGATTTTCAGTCCATTGCTCTACCAACTGAGCTACCTCGGCATACGGCACGGGAATCAATCGTAGCCGCGGTGTCGTGGGGAGGCAATAGAACTTACGACGAGCCTGAAGCACTTCGCGTGAATCATCATGCTCTTTTACTTCCATAGTTGGAGCGAGAGCGTAGTGCGCTGGTATAATTCCGGCAACTTATCTCACGTTCGTTTACAGACCAGAACCAGAGTTGGCTAGGCTTGATAGCACGTCGTCTCTGATTGTTGAGCTTCTAGAGGATATTAATGGCGACTCTGATCATCGCATCAATCTCGGATCGTTCGGGAAAAACCGCTTTATCAGCAGCTCTGGCATCTCGGCTCGGAACTGACGATTCACCGGTCGCCATCGGAAAAGCTACAGGCACCGACTCCTCAAGTGAAGTAGATTCTGCTGTGTTTGCCAGCTTGTTGCCCGGAAATCCAGCGATAAGCGGAGTGGTAACCGATATCGCATCGAATATTTCAGCGGCTGCAAATTCAAGCAAGATCGCCATTGTTGAAGGTTCATCCAACACCCAATTGAATTTGGACATTGCCAATTCGACCGACGGTTTAGTGTTGCTGGTTGCTCGTTATGGTGAAGGAATCGTAGACGCAGCCAAAAATTATGGATCGCGACTGGCTGGCGTCGTAATCAACGGCGTCCCGAAGTACCGAACCGGCGATGTCGATCGCACTATTGCTTCCGAACTCACAACTGCTGGAACCAAATTGTTGGGATCGATTCCTGACGACAGGCGAATGCTTGCTCCAAAGCTGGGTCAGGTAGCTGAATTCCTCGAAGGGAAGTTCCTAAGCGGTATAGAGGAATCAAATCAGCTTCTGGATAATTTCCTTATTGGTGGCCTTGTTCTCGACTGGGGCCCATTCTACTTCTCGAGTCGCAAAAACACAGGCGTGATCGTTCGAGGTGATCGTCCCGACGTACAGCTAGCGGCAATCCAGACCGATACCACTCGCGCACTGTTTTTGACCAAAGGTGTGCGACCAGTTGAGTATGTGGTTTACGAGGCGGAACAACGCGGGATTCCGCTGGTGATCGTGCCTGGTAATACACATGATGTTGCAGAGCAACTGGAAGGTTTGCAGCCACTGGTTGGTTTCGATCACTCCGACAAGCTTATTCGTATGATTGATCTAGTCTCCGAACACGTCGATATTCCGGCGTTGGAAGCGCAATTGGCACAGCCTGCCACCCGCTAGAAATAACGTATTTGCGCCATTGAGTTACAGTCTCTATGTACCATAGTTAATTTTGTAATTTCGTATGGATGCTCCTGATTACAAGATAGGAGTCCGCTATTTTCACATGCACCCTAAGAAGCCAGTGAATCATATGAGTCTTCTCGACACAATTGCTCCGCGCCGCGGTTCCAGTCAACGCCGTTACGGTCGGATGTTCCTTGCAAAAACGGCGTTCTATGTCGCTGTCGTTTTGAGCGGTATTTTTGTGCTGGCGTCGTTTTACCTTTTTGACAAAGACCGTGAACTGGAACTCATACCAGCCACACGCTCCGAAGCCGAGGTATTCAACCCGCTTCAAGAGTACTTAATGATTACTGAGGTTCAATCTATCGACGCTCCCTCAGTAATGGTGAACTGCTGGGACGAGTTTGGGGATACAGAGTTCAAATTTGAGTATTTGAATTACGGATCATGGAGAATCAATGCCTATTACAACCTCGTCAGATACCACTGGAGAGTCGACGATTTATCTCTCGAAGTCACGCGTGACCCATGGCTAAGAACGAATAATCCGACTATTCGTTGTTGAGGCAGTCGTAAGAGAAATCGCTGAATGCTGGTGATCGCGGTCATATGAATTTTTTAGATTTAGCTTCAGAAATCGACAACCTGAACGGTTGACGGTGGATGAGATCGCAACCCGCCCACGGTTTGCTGATTTAGAGGAGTCGGCGAGTAACTGTCGGAAGGTACTCATCAAAACGAGAAATTTATCACTTAGTACATCAACAAAGGTGAGTGGAGGATTCACGCCGAGAGCGACCGAACTCGGTATTTTGGGCGCGTTGATGACAGGACGATGGATGTTGCTTGGAATATTTTGCTTCAAGATTGGCTGACATCACCATCCATATCGATATCCCACTAAAAGGCGCACCGGATGAGAATTTCTTAGTGAATTCTCAAAATTCGTGCCAGTTACTCGGAGATTTACTTGGGCGGCGGTTAACATTGTTTGATGCCCTCGATCTCATCCACCGAAAACCTACTTTCTGTCCTTTCTGACCGACAGCGCGAAGCTGTCACTCACACGGAAGGGCCGCTGCTCATCGTTGCCGGTCCGGGTTCAGGAAAAACCCGAGTTATGGCGCATCGAGTCGCCTACTTAGTCGGTGAAAAAGGAATCCCGCCGTGGAAGATACTGGCGGTGACCTTCACGAACAAAGCCGCACGTGAACTGCGAGAACGTTGTGAACGACTTGTCGGCGTAGGCTCGAACGAATTACAAGTTCGAACATTTCACGGCTTCTGTTCGCGCGTGCTCCGTTCCGACGGTGAGCGCGTTGGATTGAAGCCTGAGTTCACAATTTATGATGCCGACGACCAAGCGAAGGTAGCCCGCCGAATTCTTGATGACTTCGATATTGATCCAAAACAATTCCCACCGCGTGCTTTGTTGAGCGTCATTTCCGACGCTAAAAACAACATGCGAAGTCCGGCGCAATTGTCGAAACGAACGGAGACATACCGCGACGAGGTTGCCGCTCGGGTCTATGAGGCATACGAAGGCGCACTACACCGTGCAAACGCTGTTGATTTCGATGATCTGTTGCTGAAGACATACATGCTTCTCGAATGTCATCCTGAAATGCTCGAAAAATACCAACAACGATTTGAACACTTGCTCGTTGATGAGTTTCAGGACACCAACGCGCTTCAGTTCCAAGTTGCCCGACTTCTCGTACTAAAGAGTCAGAATATATGCGTTGTTGGCGATCCCGACCAGTCGATCTATTCATGGCGTCATGCTGATCCTACGAACCTCACCGACTTCCAGAGCACGTTCAAGAACGCCAAAATCGTCACGCTCGACCAGAGTTATCGCTCGACTCAGATCATCCTTGAAGCCGCTGATTCGGTTATTGGTAACAACGATGGCCGGATGGAGAAAAATCTCTGGACTGAAAATAGCAGGGGCACACGTATTACTGTCGCTGAGGCATACAACGAAGATGAAGAAGCACGGCTGGTTCTAGAGGCAGTGAACGACCTAAAGAGCAAAGACGGAATTGGTCGAAATGAAATAGCGGTCATGTACCGCGTAAATGCTCAGTCACGAACGTTTGAAGTGGCCTGTAATCGAGAAGGAATTCCGTATCGTCTGGTGGGTGGTGTGAAGTTCTATGATCGAAAAGAAGTCAAAGACATTTTGTCTTTCTTACGGGTCATATCGAACCCTGCCGATGATGCCGCTTTAGAGCGAATCGTTAATGTTCCGGCACGTGGAATATCTGATCGATCCGTTGCAGAACTCCGACGAGTTGCGGTCGCTAACAACGTGCCGGTTCTAGAAGTAATTCTTGACATTAGCCGTGTGCAAACGGGCGATGAAGAACCGGCTGCGTACTACGCTGACTTGAACACTCGTGCGCTGAAATCCGTCACGGCATTTGGCGATCTAGTAACTCGATTTATCGAGCAATCGCTAGCACTGGATACGAACGAACTAATTGATCTGATCGTCGAACGTAGTGGTTACGGAGCAATGCTCCGTGAAGATAAAGAGCGCGGCGAAGAACGCATGGAAAATCTTCAGGAATTGAAGGCATCTTCAGAACAATTCGCTGGCTCCGAAGAGCGTGGTCAACTGATCGATTTCTTGGAAAACGTAGCTCTTGTATCGGACGTCGACGGACTTCAAGGAGGGGATGGTTCTGAGGTAGATGAAGAGGCGATTACCCTAATCACCCTTCATCAGGCGAAAGGGCTTGAATATGACGCCGTGTTCTTGGTGGGGCTTGAAGAAGGACTACTTCCCCACTCAAGAAGTATCGACGATCCTTCGCAGCTCGAAGAGGAACGTCGACTGTTATATGTAGGAATGACACGCGCCCGGAAGCGGCTGTACATGTTCAGGGCGTTTCAACGCCGATTCCGTGGTCAGTCCGGTTCACAGATGGCTTCTCGCTTCCTATTAGAAATCCCCGATTCACTGGTTACAACTCGGAACATCCGAGGTCATGACCGTGTTGCCGATCGCATGCCGGATCCGATGTGGACAAAACGAGCGGCCTCAACTCCAGCGCCTCGCCCTGCGGGTCGACCTGGCGACAAGTTCGTAGCTGGTGACAAGGTTAGGCATGGCACGTTTGGTGAGGGTGTAGTAGTTACTTCATCTGGAGTCGGCGGAGATGCACAGGTGACTGTTGCATTCTCGGGTCAGGGCGTGAAACGGCTCATGCTTTCTTTCGCACCACTCGAGAAAGTTGTTGATGAAGAGCCTGTAAAACAGTTCAATCCGGACGAAGACGAAATCCAAATCCAAGATCCCGATTTATTCGCCCCTTAATGTAAAAAGGCAATTGCCGGCAAAAAAATAAAAGAATGGTCGATCTGAAATGCCGACGTGATGACCACTGCTATGACGAGTCGTATTGCCAAGCTTGACGATGAAATCACTATTGAAGTACTTGATGGCGATCACCTTCAACTTCAAGTGGCACTGAGTAGCATCAACCAGTGAAGGGGAACAGGGATGAATGTTTCAGGCTTTGAAATCACAGCAGTTCTTTTCGATTTGGACAACACGCTGGTTGACCGTGATGAAGCTATAAGAAAGCTCGGGCAGTCACTGTATGCGTTAGTTAAGTCGTCAAATAAATTGCTCGATCAGGAGCGATTCGTCGATGAATTCATTCGGATAGACGCGGGCGGTTCGATACCGGATAAGCGCGATCAAATGACCACCGTCGCACAGGAATTGGCGATTGTCGGACTAGATGTAGACGAACTACACTCTTGGTGGAATCGAATGTACCCGCAGGTTTTATCTTTAGAATCTTCTACCCTCGAAGTTCTAAATCTTCTTACGAATGTTGGGCTTCCGTGGGGCATCGTGACTAACGGTAGTCCATTACAGATGAGCGTGATCGCAGCTGTTGAATTGGGTTCAATAGCAACCTCGGTAACAGTTTCTTCACTTGTCGGTCTACGAAAACCAGACCCTGCAATTTTCGAACTGGCCATGTCACAAACGGCAGCGAACACGCCTGCAGAGGATTTTCTATTTGTTGGCGATAACCCAACCGCAGACATCATCGGAGCAGCCCAAATAGGTATGAAGACTGCGTGGGTTTCCAGAGGGGCAAAATGGCCAATAACTGATATTGGAGCCAATATTGGACCAGATATTACGATTGACTCGGTAGGAAAATTGTTGGGTTTAACCACGACTTGAACCAGCACTGAGCAACGCCTCACGTAACGGGTCTATGTTCGTTTATTGGCTCTTCAATTCATTGCCGAACATCCGGAATAGATTAGCGCCCAGTGCTAAAGCTAAAACAGATGAACAACCAATACAATCGTTTGTCATGACAATGCCTCGATGGGATCGAATTTACTTCTTTGTGTTTTCGGCAACATCGTTTGCCTTGCTCAGTTTCACCGCACTGCTTGTCATCCCACTCGTTGAAATAACAGACTCTGAAACGGGTGAGGGAATTCGTAAAACGCTAATTGCAGACGGGCAAAGCCGACTGCTGCTTCTCAGTTTGTTGCCAATCGCACTCTCAGGAAGTGCGCTGCTAGTAGTGCCTAAGGACGGAATTCCTGATCGTGCAGCGAAGATAAATCTCTGGGTTTCAACGTTTCTGATTTACGTTTTCGTTATTCTGTTTATTTTGGTAAACGGTGTTTTGTTCTTTCCAACAGCGATTTTGATGACTGCCGCTGCCGTTGGAGCCTCAGTGCGCAGACGTAAGCGAACAATATTCGCAAAATCGCCCGATGAGTCAAAATCGGGCGATGGAGGTGGCAAGCGTAGGCGAAACTGAGTCTAAACTATCGCCAGTATCGATTTGTATTTGTTCGGCACTGACGTAAGCGCCGGAAATAGAACCCGGAAGAAATGCCATATGACGACATCACCATCATCTGGAGACACGGTAATTTCCGAAAAACTCCGATCCTTTATTGGATTGGAGTCGATTGCAGTCATGTATGAAATCGAACGTCACGCTGTACAACGATTCGCATGTGCCATCGGCGACACGAATCCTCTGTACACAGATCGTGAGTTCGCCCAAGCGACATCGTATGGCGGCGTGATAGCTCCACCAACGTTTTTACGATCTCTACTGCCGGGAGATTATCCGAAGCTGTATCCAGAGCCGTTTGCACACATCCTTGATGGTGGTAGTAAGTATCGGTACAACGAGCCGGTCAGGGTAGGTGATCGGATTACGGTTGTTCGTAAGATCTCAGATTTGTTCGAAAAACACGGTCGTATGGGAACGATGCTGTTCAAGATTTCCGAAATTAACTACACCAATCAAGAAAGTCGATTGGTGGCAGTCCAGACGACTACAACGATCACTTATGGCATGGGCGAAAAGGATTCAGGCGTTGGCGATCACTAAATCCGTATCGGAACTCATATCACTCATGTTTGAAGATGTCGCAATCGGCGATGAACTTCCTGAGATTGTGAAAAAACCTGACACGCGACAGCTGGTTATGTACGCCGGTGCATCACAGGATTTCGTTGCGATTCATTACGATCAAAACGTGGCTCAGGAAGCCGGACACCCAAAGGTCATCATCCATGGCGCACTGAAAAGTGCTTGGTTAGGCCAATTAGTTACGACTTGGATGGGGGTGAACGGTCGCCTGCTGGAACTTGACGTTTCATATCGGGCAATTGATTTTCCGGGTGAGACATTAACTTGTATCGGAAAAGTGATCGACACTCGCATTGAAGATGGAGTCGGTCTGGTCGAACTTGAGATCGGCTTGAACAACTCTGAAGGCGCTTCCAGCACCCCGGGTAGGGCATTGGTTTCTCTTCCGACTCGGGCTGCAAATTAGTAGTTCTACCAACCAGTAACGACCACAAACACTAAGTAACAGGAATTTGAACATATGAACGGCGCTCTTGAAGGCAAAGTAGCAATCGTTACCGGTGCAGGTCGTGGAATTGGCCGCGGCATCGCTGAAGAGCTTGCAGCTAACGGAGCGAAAGTCGTCGTCAACGATGCCGGGCTATCGCTTTCAGGTGAAGCCGAGGGAATCAGTCCAGCGGATGAAGTCGTCGCAAGGATCAAAGCTGCCGGTGGCGAAGCAGTTGTAATCACAGAATCAGTATCGACGTTTGAAGGCGGTGAGCGAATCGTTCAGGCCGCGCTTGATTCATTCGGTCACCTCGATATCGTGGTCACTGCCGCTGGGTTCCTTCGAGATCGCATGATCTACAACATGTCTGAAGAAGAGTGGGATGCTGTTTACGAAGTCCATCTGAAAGGCACATTCAACGTCGTTCGGCATGCCGCACCTCTGTTCAGGAAGCAGCGTGGTGGTCGGGTTATAACGTTTACTTCGGAATCGGGTTTGGTCGGTTTTCCCGGTCAGGCGAACTATGGGGCTGCGAAATCTGGCATCCACGGATTTACTAAAGTAGTCGCCAAAGATCTCGGTAAATATGGGGTTACAGCTAACTCGATCGCACCGCGCGCTGAGACCAGAATGGTTGAGTCGATTCCGAAAGCAACCAGAGAAAAACTCGCAGCGAATGGATTGTTCCCTGGTAAGGGCGAAGCTTCATGGGAGCCTGAGGATGTAGCACCGTTCGTCGCGTTTCTGGCCTCTGACTATTCGGCTCCGGTAAATGGTCAGACATTCCTTGTTTACGGCGGGAACGTTGTACATATGACTTTGCCACGTCGAGTGAAGACTATCTACAACTCTGCTCCACCGGCGACTTGGGAGCCGGAACAACTGGATGCACAGGTTGGTCCGAATCTGCTTGGTTATCCGTCAGTCGAGGGCCCAGTCGCGAGCAAACGTCTCGATGGCAAAGTAGCTGTGGTTACCGGAGCCGGACGTGGTATTGGTCGTGGTGTAGCAAAGCTGCTTGCATCACAAGGAGCGGCGGTGGTGGTCGCCGACGTAGGAGCTTCTTTGGACGGCGATGGTCAGGACACGACTCCGGCAGCTCAGGTAGTGGAAGAAATTTCAGAACTGGGTGGACGCGCTGTCGCTTCTTATCATTCCGTTGCAACGGTAGAAGGAGGGGCGAATATCGTCAAAACGGCTATCGAAGAATTTGGTCGTCTCGACATCGTCGTGACCGCGGCTGGAATTCTGCGAGATCGAATGCTGTTCAACATGTCGGAGCAGGAATGGGATGATGTGATGGCCGTACACCTGAAAGGTACATTCTCGGTCGTTCAACCCGCATCTAAGATTTTCAAAGAACAAGGTAGCGGTCGGATCGTGACGTTCAGTTCGGTGTCGGGCTTGTACGGCTACGGCGGCCAGGCGAACTACGGCGCTGCTAAAGACGCGATCGCTGGGTTCACTCGGGTCGTCGCCAAAGACTTAGCGAAGTACGGTGTGACTGCAAACGCTATCTCGCCCGGTGCACAGACTCGGATGACAGACTCGATTCCAGATTCAACGAAAGACATGCGCAAAGGAGCGTTCCTTTCACCGCCTGCGGGAACGCTCACCACCGAGCCAGAGCAAGTCGCACCTATGATCGCTTGGCTTGCTTCTGATCAGGCAGCGGATGTAACCGGACGGATATTCCACTGTGTTGGAAACCGTATAAGCCTGATGAACTCGCCTGAGCAGGGTCGCTCGATTCACAAGGCGGGCCGCTGGACGATTGAAGAACTAGCTGGCGTGTTCCCAGAGACTATCGGCATGGATCTGGTGAATCCGGCACCACCGCAGGACTAGGGTTCGAAGGCGTACAGGTACGTCTCACGGAGCTAAGGACGCTGGATAGAACAACTTCTCTGTGTAGGGTGGTTTAGCCGTTGGCGACAGCTGCGTCGTACCGATTGACCGCATTCTGAGTCACTAGTTCTATGTCCTGATGAAGGATATAACCAGATTCAGCCAGAGCTTCAGCATCGCGCTTTACTAACTCAACGTACTTTTCGCGACTCTCGTACCTCTCTTCTATTGATAGACGTGGGTCTCCGGTCGATTCGCGTTCAGCAAGCGTGACCGGGAACCAGCGAGTGAAACCTTGCAAGGGTACGATCTGATCTACTGCGCCGATTTCAGGATGTCGCATATTCCAGCCCGTATGAGTTGCGACTGGATTAGTGAGATCAGGAAGTCGAACTCCCGAGATTTCATTTCCGTCTGAATCGACAGCAGAAACCAGACATGAGTAATTCTCGCCTTCAATCGGTGGATAAACTCCTACTCCTTTGTCGGCTTGATCGCCGAGATCGGTCTGCCTCATGATCCATAGTTTTGATCTGTTGGGGGTGACCTGATTGGGGAACTTATCGAACACAGCGAGAACATTATCCCGAGGGACGGCGGTCTCGTGATCGACCCGTGCGTGCGCGCTCGCAGGTGGTTCTTTGCCTTCTGATATCCAATTCTCAAGATTCACTAGAGCGGCTCTTAGCAGCGGAGAGTAGTCGATCACATTGCTTGCATACAAACCAAGGGCATCTTCTGCTCCGGGATTGTGCGATTGGGGCAAGGTTCCCGGTCCATGCTGGGTTCCTGCGAAGTGGTACATACGGGAATCAACACCCAACTCAACGTCTGCCGTCCCTCGTGCATTGGTGTGCATGAGAGAGTTATCACTTCGCCAGTATTCGGACGAACTGTTTGTGTAGATGACTTTTGGCACGACGTTCTTTTCGATCAACTTCGAAAGCAATCCATCAGACTGGTTGGAAACAGGGTCATCCGATTTGATGTCTGTGAACGGAGGCAGATGGCCAAAGCTCGGGTATGAGTGGTTCGACGGCTGTGCATAGCGGTGATTAAACGCCCCTCTTCGGGCTCCAGCAACGTGCGGCAGTAGCCCATCAAATACTTGCCGGTTTTTTTCGTCGATGTTAAGCCCGTCGTACATGAAATGTCTGAGCATTCGTCCTGTTTGAGAAACGCCATATCCGATTGCAATATCGAGCGCACCGAGGTTGGGCAGGAGTTGATCGGATTCGTACTTTAGGAACGATGTTGCATCTCTGATGGCAATGAGTCCACTTCCGACGACTGGCGAATCTTTCGAGGAATAGACAATCTGATAGCACTTGCCAGACTCAAATCCAGATTGGAGATAGACGTGTTCCTCGCTTGGAACTAGTCCATCGCTGGTTTCTCGAGCGAATTTCCACTGGTCGCGAGGAATTACTCTTCCATCTCCATCCTCATATTCCCTAACGTAAAGAACTGCGTTGGGGTCATTGAGATCGGATGCCCTTAGAGGGCGGTGGACACGGTCGGCGAGTAGCCGCGTTGAACTCTCAATATTTGGCCGAATTTCGACGACGTTTTGCCCTTGATCTTTGGGGTCAGGATGTTGTGAGAGATCTGCTATTGGGGCTTCTAGACCCATCATGATGTCGTCGGTGAACACATCCCACTGCCATCCAATCGACGCAACGGTAAGTCCTCGTTCGAATAGAAAACCGTCACCGGGTGCAGCACTCGCAGCGGGATCAGCGTTAGAGAGATTGAATGTATCGACCACTCTTCGTCGACCGCGATTTGGCAGCTCGATCAAAAGCCGATTGGAACCGTACTCAGGAACGACAGGTTTAACGATCGAGAAATCTGCCGTAAACCGAACTCGACCTTCCCTATCACGGGGTGCGTATTTGAGATCGACGATTGCACGATTTTGTTCGACGTCAGGATCGACTTCAAACGACATGATCGCATCCATTTGCTCGTATGGACCGACATTTCCAAACTCTCGACCTTCTGCGTAAGAAAACTGGCGGACAATTTTTACGTCAACGACTGACATCGATGATCTCCGGTTTATGAACGAAATGACGAAAAGGGAATTACGATGATCGATTTACACTGAGACTGGGATCATATCAACGATGACTCGGGAATTGAGTGATCTGCGTCTACTTTGGCAGACGCTACTCGGTAGTGATGCCTGAGGCGACTGCCATACCAAGCTTCGGGACATCAATAGTCAATACGCCGTTTTCGAGGCTCGAAAAGCCCGTAGATGGAACTACGTTCTCGGGTTGTTCCCATGTATTCGCTAATTTTGGGTCCTCACCGGTCATGACTTGAACCGCACCTGCGCCAATAACGTTGCGATCTGAGAAATCAAGAATCACTCGCACGTCCTGGTCGACTGATCGGTTTACGAGGAACAGCGATACATCACCCGTGTGCTCATCGAAACTTGCTGAGGCATCGATGAAATTGACCTCCCCGCGCTCTCCGGCGTCATAAGTTGGGCAATCGATCACGGGAGTTAACGAGGTGCCAGTCGCATTTTTTGAGTAAAGAGCGAACGGATAATAGATGCTCTGCTTGAGAGTCCCATCTGGGCGGGTGAGTACCGCGGCTATCACGTTTACAAGCTGCGCTAGGCATGCGACTTTAACGAGATCGGCTCGTCTGATGAACGAATTCATGTACTGGGCGCAAACGAGAGCATCTTCGAGATTGTATACCTCTTCGATCAGCGCAGGCCCGGTTTCCCATTGGCCATCTTGAGTTACCCCGCCACGTTCTTTGTACCAAACGTTCCATTCATCGAACGAAACATAAACATTGTGCGAGCTTTTCTTGACTCCTTTTACATAAGCGGTAAGGCCAGCATAGTCGTTGAGGATAGAGTCTATGACAACGCCTTCAGCGAGAAATTCAGGGGTGTTACTGGCTGCATTGGTTGAGTATCGGTGAGCGGAAATGAACTCTATATCATCCCAGCAAGTTTCAAGAACTGTGCGATCCCATTCGAGGTATGTAGCCATATGCCGACCCGACGATCCGGCGGCAATTAATTCGATCGAGGGATCGAGTCCGCGCATTAATCGTGCGGCGTTTCGGGCTTTGAGGGCGTACTGTTCAGCGGGCATGTGCCCTGCCTGCCACGGACCATCCATTTCATTTCCTAAACACCACATTTTCACGCTGTGTGGCTTGTCCGATCCGTTGTCGCGACGTGCCTGTGCCCAGCGAGTGTCGGTATCGAGGTTGCAGTACTCAACAAGGGCGGCGGCTTCGGCTGGTCCCAGTGTTCCGAGGTTCACAGCCATCATCGGCTCGGTTCCAACCAGCTTGCACCACTTCATGAATTCATCGGTGCCAAACGTGTTGGGTTCGGTGGTTTTCCACGCAAAATCAGGGAATGGTTTACGTTCAGAGCCAACGCCATCGCGCCAGTCATAGTTCGAAACAAAGTTTCCGCCGGGGTATCGGACACACGGCATGTTCATTCCGGCCATGTCCTCGGCAACATCAGTGCGAATGCCATCTTCGTTCGAAAGATCGTTTCCGGGATCGTATACCCCGCCATATATCGAACGTCCAAGATGTTCGAGAAAGCCCGAAAAGATTCGCGAGTCGATCTGACCCGTATTAAACGACGTGTTGAGAGTGACCTTGGCTTCCAATAGTTCCTCCTGATTAATATGTTGGACGCTAAGCAGTTTATGTGAGCCGTGAGATTTCAGAACTGACTCAGGCTGTTCGCCAGTACTTATTTCTTGATTTCAGAGAATTTTCACGTGTGATAGTTTTGCTATGTGCATCGGGAATAGCGCTTGTGCATCGAACTTGTCGGCGACAGAACAGACTGGGCTCATGGGCCCGAAAGGAACCAAAGCATGGCCAGTAACGAGATGACCGAGGCGGATGTAATTGTTCTCGGAGTGGGAACGTGCGGAGAAGACCTCTCATTGCAACTGCTGGATGCGGGATTGAGCGTCATCGGCATCGAAGCGTCACTGGTTGGTGGTGAATGTGCTTATTGGGCCTGTATTCCGTCGAAGATGATGATCCGTGCAGCGAATATGCTGCAGGAAGCCCGCAAGATCGAAGGGGTATCCGGTCACGCTGATGTCCGAGCAGAATGGGCGCCTGTTGCAAACCGCATCACAACTGAGGCGACTGGTGGATGGGACGATTCGTTCGCGGTTGAACGGTTCGAATCGCGTGGTGGACGATTGATCCACGGTCAAGGAAAACTTGCAGGCCCTAAGACGGTCAGTGTCGATGGCGAAACGCTGACGGCTCGGATCGGAGTTGTGATCGCTACAGGATCACAACCTGCGGTTCCCAAGATTGACGGACTCGTAAACATCGACGCTTGGTCTACACATGATGTGATTTCGGCCACCGAGCTACCTGAATCGTTGATCGTTTTGGGTGGGGGGCCTATTGGGTGCGAGTTGGGTCAGGTACTGGCACGATTCGGCGTAAAGGTCACGATCGTGGAAGCTGCTGACCGATTGCTGCCCCGTGAAGAGCCAGAGGCGTCGGAAGCCGTGGCGACCGCATTCGAAGCTGAGGGTATTTCAGTACGAACGGGCGATCCGGTAGTGAAGGTTGGCAAGAATGATGATTCGATTACAATTTCACTGGCTGGAGGGGACGTAATTACGGCGGAGAAATTGCTTGTCGTAACTGGCAGGAAAGTAGATTTAACCGGTCTTGGACTTGAATCGATCGGGCTCCCTACGACCGGGTTCATTGAGGTCGACGAACGCATGCACGCCGCTGACGGTCTGTGGGCGATGGGCGACATGACTGGTAAGGCGATGTTCACCCATGTTGCCGTTCATCAAGCGGGAATTATCGCCGCCGACATTTTGAAGAAAGATCATACTACGGCGCGGTACCACGCCGTCCCGAGGGCGGTGTTTACCGACCCTGAAGTGGGTTCAGTGGGCATCACGGAGTCCGAGGCGGTTGCGCAAGGGCTTGATGTAGAAGTAGTAGTGAAACGAGTTCCCTATTCATTCAGAGGCTGGCTCGATATGGCGAGCGTAGGTGCGATAAAAGTGATTGCAGATCGTGGCACCGGCGTGGTGGTGGGGGCGACAGCTTCCGGACCTCGCGCCAGCGAGATTCTCGGGCTCCTAACATTTGCGGTTCACACGAAAGCAAAGTTGGACGACCTCCGTAGCATGATTTATGCCTTCCCTACTTTCTACGGTGGGGTCGGCGAGGCGATCGGTGCTTACGGTAAGGGTGTCCAGACGGTTCTTGATCCTGAGTTCGAAGGCTTTAGGTCGGCTCGTTAGGCTCCATACGTCACACGCGTCATTGGCGTTGCTTGGTACGAGGTCGCCAATAACACCCACACTCTAGCGCACTCCTGAAAGTCGATTGCGCTATTAGTCCTTCTGAACTTGATTTATGAGATTGAGCGATGGTCTCTAGATTCGATATGCCTGCTTGGCAGCGTCCCTAAACATCCACGCTTTTTCGGTCGCTGAGAAATCTTGTGCGACTCGCTTGAAGGCATTCCACAGCACCGTATATGAAGTCGAGGCATTGTCCACTGGGAAGTTGCTTTCGAACATGCAACGTTCGGCCCCAAACCTCTCGATGCAGTGGGTGTAGTAAGGGCTCATCACTGCTGCAATATCCTCAGATGAGGGCGGGGCAGGGCGTTCATGCCAGCCGTATCCGCCAAGTGGCATTCCAGTTCCACCGAGTTTCACCGAAACGTTTTCGTAGTTGGCTAGTTCGCTAATGCCTTGTCGCCACACCTGCACGACTTCATCGGATTTACCAGCGTAGGGTCCGATGCCGATCGGCCCGACGATGTGATCGAGAATAATCGGAACATCTGGGAACGCTCTCGCCAGGTCAGCAAGTTCTTGGAGCTGCGCGTGGTAGAGCCACGCGTCGAAGCTGAGACCGAGCTTTTGGAGAGCAGTGAAGCCTTCTCTGAACTTCTGATTTCCGAGAAGACCTTTTGGCGGATTTTTATATCAGACGATCTCAGGGCTGGTATCCCAGCATGAGGAGTTTCGAACCCCTCTGAAGCGGTTGCTGCCGGCAGCAATGTGGGCTTCCAGTACCTCGGTGACAGCATCGCCGAGGCTTAAATCAGCGTATCCAACGATTCCGGCTGCAACTTTGGTATCGCCGTACTGCCCACTAGCGCTTTGCGCCGCAATTCCTGTCACGAACTCAGTCTCACCAACCGGGCTCATGCTCTCAGATCCGTCTTTCCGGTACATCGCACTGCACTCGACAAAAACAGTCTCGGTGATGTTGTGGCCACCACTAGTATCTATAAGCAATTCATCGAGCATGTACCGACCGTCCGGTCGATCCTAGAAATGATGATGCGGATCGCATATCGGTAAGGCAGGGTCTATCGGCTCTTCAACTGTCAGAGCTAACCAGTCAGAGTGCTTGATTGGCATGTGTTTTTTATCCGTCAGTATCGTTCAATCGGGTGTTACTTCACCATTTGGGCGAAGATTAGTGCGAGTTCGGCACGTATTGCGCCACGTTCCTCGTTGTCAGTATCGACCTCGAACGAAGATTGTTCTTCGGGGTCGTCGTTTACGTTGAAAAGGCGACCATCGTCGTAGAGCTTGTACTGGTGGGTACGGATGTAGCGGGCGAACCGATGCACACGACCGCTCATCGGCTCGAAGTGGAAGTACACCCAGTCGCGAGAGTCGCCCTGTTCGCCCTTGAGCTGCGGCAAAAACGTTCGACCATCCATCACGTAGTCAGTCGGCGGTGTGATTCCGGCGGCATCGAGGATAGTAGGCAGGAAATCTGAAGAATCGATCAGGTCGGTTTCCACGTGCCCTTCAGGGATTGTTCCCGGCCATCTGGCGATCAATGGCACGTGCGTTCCGCGATCTACAGTCAGGCCTTTGCCGCCGCAAACTTCGGTGTGCGAGTGCATGACTGAGCAGACCTCTATTGGAGACCCATTGTCACCGACGTAGATAACAAGAGTGTCTTCGGCGATCCCTAGTTCCTGAAGTTTGTCGTTTACTCGACCGATCACCTTGTCGTGGTACTCGACCATGTCTTTGTAGTAGCGCGGATCGTCATCCCAACCTTCAAGCTCGTCCCAAGTACGACCGCCAAGTGTCAGGTTAGAAGGAGGGATGAAATCATCGTACTCAGGACTGTCGGGAGTTGGCTCGAGTGGCCGATGCGTCAGGGCCATGGGGAAGTAGACGAAGAATGGATCATCTTGATTACGCTCCATGAAATTCATGATGTAGTCAGCAAAAACGTCTTCGCCATACTTGCCATCCATACCGTCGAGAAACTTGCCGTTTTCGTAAATAACCGGGTCTTTGTAACGAGATCCTTTGTCCTCGGTGTGGTGAGGGTGCCACACACAGAACTCGTCGAATCCAGCGTTTTCGATCGTCTGACCTGTAGATCGGGCTTCCGGCATTTTGTCGGGCGGATTGTACGAGTGGAGTTGCCATTTGCCAGCGATGCAGGTCTTGTAGCCAGCGTCAGAAAAAAGGTGCCCGAACGTTACTTCGTCAGGATCGATCAGACCGAATCCGATGTAGTTTCGGAAGTTGTACTTACCTGTCATCAACTGCACACGAGTTGGAGTGCAGAGCGGTTGGACATGTGCATTTTCGAAACGAACTCCCGCCGCTGCCATTCCGTCGAGAACTGGCGTCGCGTACGAGATTCCGCCATTTGCTCCGATAGCTTCGTATCCGAGGTCGTCGGACATGATTAGGACAATGTTGGGTCGGCGGTTGGTTGCCAAGTTCTGTCGTGTCTCTGATTGGGGTTATGCGCTGCTTGGGTCAGGGTTTGGGCTTGATTCGCACCAGGGCCGGAGGAGGAGATATCCTCTGGGTGGTTTTGATTATTGTAGAGTCGGTCATCGGCTGATCAAATGCTCGGTGATCGACTCTACAACTGAGTACTAGCTCAAATAGTCTAACGCGTTCAGGATGAGTTTCTGGAACTGCGGGTGCTGCTGTGATGATCCCGCGTGACCGAGCGCAATATTCACAACTTTTCCTTCACCGAACTGGTGCGTCCAGCCAAGTGGCTTGATATCACCATCGACAACACCGTGTATGAATACGTCGATACCCGGTTGAATATCGAGACCGCAGTAGCACTCGTCGTATGTCCAGAAGTTCGACACCCCTGCTGCAACCGGGTGGCTAGGGTTATCGATTGTCACTTCGAACCAACCGAACGGTGGGTGCCAACTTTCGCCAAGTACCCATCCACCGCCAGTAATCTTCTTGGTCTGCGACCAATCTGGACACGATGCTGCTGAAATGTGGATCGATAAGAGCGAACCACCACCAGAAACGTAGCCTTCAAATCCTGAGCGTTGCGCGTGGTTCAGATCGTTGTCTGTAGCTGTCTGACGCAGGGTGTTAAGGACGATAGCGTCGAAACCGGATAGATCACTGCTAAGTTCATCTGCCGATTCCGACAAAGTGATCGAATGACCGTCTGCCTCAAGGAACACCTGTAAAATGGGTGTCGACTCTTCATAAGGGTGCTTACCTCCGGTAATAAGAAGTAGATTCATTGAGGATTCTCCTGATCGTTGTGTGAGGTTTCAATTACTAGACTAGGAACCAATTATTGGATCAGCATCAGTTTGAGATGCCTGCGTTGTGGGCGGTAACGAAGCCGGCGAAGAAGAGTCATCGGAACGAGTAGAAATAGGCAATTCTGGATTAATAACTTCCCACTCTTTTCGCCAAATCTCCATGAGCATGAACTCGTAGCCATCTCGTTTTATTTCTCGAACAGGTGTGAGTCCGGCTTTCAGGAATGATTTTTGTGCGCGGTAGTTATGTATGAGAGTGTGAAGGTAAACCCGTTCAAGCTCTGTAGCGCCAAATATTTGAGCGAGTGCGGTTTTAACAACATCTGTGCCGTAGCCCTTACCCCAATAGTCGCGATCACCGATCATGATGCCCAATTCGCACTGAGATTTTTCGGTGTTGATGTCGTAGTACATGCAGTTGCCAATGTGATGGCCATCTAGCGTGTCGATTGCCATGCGTGACGACCACGGGGACGGATAGGCGACATCATCTCGGTGATATCTGAGGTATTCGTTAAACGTTAAAGTGATTGGGCGAGTAGCATCGAGCGCAGCGAGTTCAGGATCGATGCGCCACGAATAATCGGCTTCTGCATCGTCCATCGACTTTGACCGAAGCACGGTCAGCTTTCCGACCAAACGTAACTCAGTCGTCGCTTCGTACTCTGCCTTCATAAAAGGCCACAGCTTTTTCCAAGACTCGCGCTTCATTCCGATGGGTCAGCCTCTGTATTGCTTCTGGAATGTCGATCCACTCGACTTCATCGTATTCACTATCATGGTTCGATGTATCGCCACCAAGGTATTTCATTAGATACCAATGAACCGTTTTGTCGATTCGAACCGTGCTGTCGTCATCGAAAGGCAGATCACCAAGCGTCTCTTCGGCAGTACGGAAGAATGAATAGTACGTGTCATCGATAGCTGGGCCGATTTCAACTTGCAAGCCGGTTTCTTCAGTGACTTCTCTTGCTGCTGTTTCAGCGACCGATTCGCCCTTTTCCGGCGTTCCCTTTGGTAGTGCCCACAGCGATTCTGCCCTTCGGTAGCACAGGGCAACAAATAATTTCCCGCTATCGTTCGGGGTAGCGCGTAACACAACACCGCCGGCGGACCAGCGGTCGATTGAGTGATCTGTTGTACGAGGTCGAGTCATTGATCGAACCAGTGGTCGGCTAGAAATGTATCGGTGTTGAATCTCATTATTGTGTGAGCGGATTCTAAGTTTGGCGATGCCAGCGGTCAAACGCCAGCGACCTGACTTTCGTTTCAACTTACGATATACCCTCAATTCAACATGTTAATAAATTGACACTGAACTGATCGAATTCGATAATTGTCGATCGGGTAAACGTACAAAGATGCCAGTTCGTAACATACGATTAGTTCAGCTAAATATAAATTGCCATCATTCTGCTGGAATGATGGTCGTCAATGCGTTCTCTCGTTTTTCGAATCGCCAGCAGGAAAATTCGAATAAACAATAGCCGCATTACCGTCAATGGACGGAAGCGGTTTTTTTTGCGCCTGCAACAGAATCGTAAGGGCGTACGACTAAATAGTTCGTCGAGCAATTTGTTCGGGGAGAAGGTAGCAAACATTGGATAAGCACGACTTCGTCATCCGATTCGCTGGAGAGGGAGGGCAAGGGCTGGTCACATCAGCTGATGCTCTGGCACGTGCAGCAGCTCATGCTGGATACTACGTACAAACCCACTCTACCTTCCCATCGCAAATTATGGGTGGTCCAGCATCATCTCAGGTGAGAATTTCGACCACACCTGTATTGAGCTCCGGTGACGGTGTCGACGTACTTGTTGCTCTCAACCAGTACGCTTATGACCACCACAACGAAGACCTAAACCCGGGTGGCGTCACGGTTTACAACGCTGAAGAGTACGATTTGCCAGAGGGCGGTAAATACTTCGGGATCAAGGCCGACGAACTCGCAAAATCGACTGGAAACGCCCGCGCTGCGAACATGGTCACAATTGGCGCTGTTGCATACCTGATCGATTTCAAACTCGAGGAAATCGACGTTTTCATTACCCAGAGATTCACACGTGGACGACCCGGTGATGATGAAATAATTGAAGCAAACATCAAGGCAGTCCGCCTTGGTGTTGATGTTGCGAAGTCCACTGGATTTACAGTCGGACAGTTGCAGCCAGCCGTTGCACCCGACTACCAGCAAATTATAATCACCGGTAACGCTGCACTCTCTATGGGTGCTGTTGCAGCCGGGCTTAATTTTTACGCCGGTTACCCAATCTCTCCAGCAACCACAGTTCTAGTTTGGATGGAGAACAACCTTTGGGGTGAAGGCCGGTTCGTTCATCAGGTTGCATCAGAAATCGAAGCGATCAACGCTATTCTGGGTGCAGGTTTCGCTGGTAAGAAGGCAATGACCGCAACGGCAGGACCTGGATTCTCGCTTATGAGCGAAGGCCTTGGACTTGCCTGGATGGCAGAGATCCCGCTGGTGGTTGCCAATGTTCAGCGTGGTGGACCAGCTACCGGATTGCCGACCAAGTCTGAGCAGTCAGACCTCTACACGTGCATGCATCCTGCACACGGTGATATCAAGATGCCGGTGCTGGCTCCAGGGACAATCGAAGAGTGCTTCTATGCTGGTGCACTGGCTACCAACTGGGCAGAGCGCTATCAAGGTCCCGTAATTCTTATCTCTGAATTCGGCCTTGCCGAGCGGGGTGAGAACATTCGTCGGCCAGACCTCTCGGAGATAAGTACAGAGAGCCGCACCGCCGTGAGTGAAGGCGATACTGGCAAGCGATATGACTCATGGGATGGCTCAACCCCGCTACCAGGTATGCCGATTCCGGGTGGCTCAGGCGCATATGTCGCAAACGGTTCTGAGCATGACGAGATCGGTGACACGACTCACCTCCCACGACATCACGTGCGTCTGATGGAGCGACGTTTTAAGAAGCTTGGTCTTCTTGATGGTGCTCACTATGAAATCGAGAATGCCGATGCCGACTGCATCATTATGCCTTGGGGTAGCTCTAAGGGGCCGGCTCGCGAGGCGTACGACAGGCTTCGTGAACAGGGCGAGAACGTCGGATGGTTGTACTCGGTAGCACTCAATCCGCTGCCAGAGGAAGTGAAGACCGTTCTGAAATCAGGCAAAAAAATTATTGTCCCTGAGCTAAACTACTTAGGTCAGTGGTCATCTCTCCTTCGTATGGAAGGTTACAACGCTGAATCAATTACTCAGTACACTGGACTGCCGTTTAGACCTGCAGGCCTTGTAGCTAGAATAGGCGAACTAATCGGGGCTGGAGTTACAGCATGAGCAAGCGCAATCCTGAATACGATTTCGCGTGGTGCCCGGGATGTGGCGACTTTGGAGTACGACGAGCACTTCAGGTAGCACTTGAGGCATATTCAGCGGAGCACGAAGAGCTACAAGCGAATAACGTTGTGGTCGCGGGCATAGGTTGTTCCGGAAACATGGTTCATCTTGTTGAAGGCGATCAGCCTTTCGGAATTCACGGTATCCACGGCAGAACTCTTCCTATCGCCTTCGGCGTGAAGCAAGGCAATCCGAAATTGAATACGGTTATTGTTGCTGGCGACGGTGACTTCCTTTCAATTGGTGGTGAACACCTCGGTCCAGCTGCAAACCGAAACGTCAACGTAACAGCAGTCGTCATGGACAACGGTGTGTATGGATTGACTAAGGGTCAGTCATCACCAACAACTGAGTTCGGTAAAGTCACAACTTCAACCCCTTTCGGCAAGATCGAGAACCCGGTTTCAACGCTCAAGCTGTACATGTCTATTGGTGTGACTTACATAGCTTCGTACTATTCGAGCAAGCCTCGGGTGCTGGCAACGCTAATTCAGGAAGCGATGAACCACGAAGGGTTCAGCATCGTCCATGTCCAGTCACCATGCACGACGTACAACGACACCTACGACATCCTGAAGGGTAATGCGAAGCAAGGGATCAAGGGAGTGGCGTTCGACATTCCTGAGGATCACGACCCAACGAGTGCCGAGGATGCGAACGATTTGCTGAGCAGACCCGGTGTTCCGCTCGGAGTTATCTTCAAGAAGGAAGGCAAAACACTTCAAGATCGATATGAAGATTTGCAGGCAAAGGCACCGAAACGAACCAACGACCAACTGTTGGATTCATACCTCTTGCGATAGTTGCAGAATGATAAATTCGTTAAATGAAAAGCCCCGCAGCTCGCGGGGCTTTTTTTGCCATTATTTTTGAGGGTAATTCGGGGTGGTTGGATGGCATCAGATCACAGGACGGTCTTCATCGGCTCGAACACAATAGTAACAAATCAACCGTCCGAGAATGTTAGTAACAACGATGCGTGAAGCTATCGCGAGTTCGATCGCTCTGCCATGTACTGCTCAAGTGAATCACGAAGGGCGATTCGACCGCGGTGTAGTCTGGCCTTCAAGGCAGAGATCGAAACGTCAAGAGTGTCGGCCGCTTCCTGATTTGAGAGCCCTTGTACGTCTCGAAGGATCACTGCTACACGTAGATCTTCACTGAGGTCGTTGATAGCGGCGTCTATATGACTCGCTAGTTCACTATTCATAGTTGCCGCAACTGGAGACTCAGCCCAATTGTTCGAGGCAATATCCGGTCGTGCGTCTTCCGAAACGGTCATCTCTTTACCGCGTTTGTCTTTGCGGATTCGCATCAGCGCTGCGTTCACCGTGATGCGGTATAGCCATGTTGTTGGCTGGGCGTCTCCCCGAAATCGTTCCCTTGCTTTGAAGGCTGAAATGAATGCATCTTGCACTACTTCCTCAGCATCATGCGGATTGCCCATCATACGATATGCAACGTTGTACACGAAACCCGAGTGCTTCTCGACTATATCTGTGAATTCTTGGGCGTCCATATAGCTTCACACGAATCGAGTGCGGGGTGTCATGTTTAGCGGATCGAACTCTACATTCGTTGTGTGCAACGGGAGTCCAGTCAGAGTAGTTACTTTACCAGAACAAGCCTAATGCCTAGTAGGCTACCTTGTGACATTGCATCGTTTATTGATTCGAGACGTCGGCGTTGATTCTGGCAGGTGAGTTAGTATTTAACTTGAAAATCAGACTGTGAATGATTGCCGTTGAGTACCCTTTGAATCGATTACTCATACACTGCATCCTATTAACAGTTCGGCACCGAACGAGTATCGTTTACGTGGCAAATGGAGAATAATGTGGGCGCCTCAACGTCGTGGATAGACAAATTGTTCGGTCGAGACGAGACGCACTCGCCCGGTGATCCTTGTGCCGAAGGCATGGGAGATTGTGGCGAAGTTCGTGATAACGCCTCGGACTTTATCGACGGAGAAGCCCCAAACAAACTCACGTCTCTAATCCGGCATCATCTCGGGTTCTGCAACGATTGTGATGGCTGGATGACCAGTCTTGCTCAAACGGTTGGGTTAATTAAGCAGAGTCCTCAGTACGATGTTCCTGATTCTCTGAAAGAGAAATTAAATAATCTGTCTGACAAGTAGGTTCTTTAGAGCAAGGAACAAGCGAAAAACGACGATCAAATCGTCGTTTTTTTTGTGTCCTATTTTAACGACAGCTAGCTGAGATGATCGTGCTGGAACGACGGGTCCGATTATTCTTCTAGAGAAACGAGAGATCTGAAGTAGTCTTTGTGGCGCCGGTGAAAATACATGCTGTGTAGCATGATGGCGATTCCAATGCCGGTGAGACCGTAAACAACGTTTGGTTCGATCGACGAGTCGGTGCGGAACGATAGTGAAATGAATGCGACATAGCCAACAACGCCTCCCCACAGACTCGGGTGGGCGAGCTTTCTATTCATGGTGATCGAGAGTGCTGCACCTATAACCAATGACACGAAAACGACGATTGGAACAATACCCATCGAAGTACCCATGAGCGTCACAACGCCATCTCCACCTTTGAATTTTGTGAAGGGCGAATTCCAGTGACCTGCGACCGCCGCCGTAGCTGGTAAGAGTAACTCTGTACCAGTAAGCCCAAGTTGGCGTGCCATAACAATCGCTGTAACGCCTTTTGACCAGTCAATCAACGTGACAATAACGCCCTGCTTGCGGGAAATTTCACGCCAGACGTTGGTGGCGCCCGCCTGCCGTGAACCAACTTCGAATACGTTGATTCCATTCAGGCGTCCAATTGTGTACGCGACTGGAACTGCGCCGAATCCGAACGCAATTGCTGCTGCCAGTAAATATGTGGTGAAGGTAACTTCTGGGGGCATGTCGTGAGAATTATTGTAACAGTGAGACTTTACACGTTATTTATGAGCGGCGAAAAAAGGCGTGAGGTTTTGGATACCGCTATGAATGGGATGGGTTCACAATGACCGCTCATGGCTGATAGTTCAGAGCAGGATATTAAATCGGGTAACAGACGAACTCAACGAAACGTGGGTTTTACTGACTCAATGCGAAACTCGCCCCTTCAGCGATTTGTTGCTGGAACGATTTTTTGGGGCACCGGCCATCAACTGATCAATGTGGCCCAGGGCTACCTACTATTTGAACTAACTGGGTCAACTCTGTGGCTTGCCGCACTTGGTGCAGCCGTTGGTATTCCGAACATAGTCGTTGGAGTGCTTGGCGGAGTTCTTGCCGACCGAGTTCCGCGTACCAGAATGCTAAAAATTGGGGCATTCATCGCCGGTACGCCGATGTTGACAATTGCCATCTTGTATTCGACCAATTCACTCCAGCCGTGGCACATTGTCGTCGGTGGGGTGTTCCAGGGATCAGGGCTTGCAATTGACTGGATATCACGACTTTCACTTCTTCCTGATGTTGTGCCGAAGAAAATCCTCGTAAGGGCCATTTCACTTGACCAAACGGTATTCAACGGTGCACGCGTGGTAGGGCCACTTATCGGTGGTTTCCTCCTTGGAGCCGCGGGGCCGGGTGCCGCATATGGGGTGATCGCGGGACTTTTCGGAATGGCGTTCCTGATTTACACGACGTTTCAACCAGTCTCTCAAGTCGTTCGTGCCAAATCGAAAGGTGTCATTTCGGATCTGATCGAGGTAGTGGAGGTCATCCGTGAACGGCCGCTTTTACGCATGAACCTGATGTTCACCGCGGTCAACGCTTTGACCTTGGGCGGCATGGTTTTTATTATTCCTGCTTTTGCAAAAGAGATATTCCACGTCGATGAAGCCGGTCTTGGTGTTCTATTCGCAGCTGTGGGAACCGGAGCTGTTGTCGGCGCTATGACGATGTCGTGGACCGGCGGAGTGCGAAAAGCCGGAACAGCACTTCTAATTACCGATATTCTGTTTGGTGGCTTCGTGATCGTTTGGGCGCACACTAGCAGCATAGCGGTCGCATTACCGTTTGCATTTCTGCTTGGGTTCTTCAACTCGGTTCATGTAGCTCTCGGCATTGCGGTAATCCAGTTCAATGTTCCTGCCGAAGTGCGCGGGAGAGTGATCGGCGCCTATGAGATTGCTTGGTCGGGGTTTCCGCTCGGAGGGCTTGCGAGCGGATCGCTGGCAGCAATATTTGGGTTGCGAAACGCATTGACGACACTTGCCGTAGGACTGATCGTGTTCACAATAGTAGTCGGAGTTGTCAGCACAAAATTTCGGCAAAGTCGAATCGAATAACGAATGCCGAACTAGGCTTCTTTATCGAAATAATCGGGCTGGTGCGGCGGGCTCTCTGGATTGCCATCGAGTTCAGCCTGTTCAGCCTCGGTGAGGTACTTCGAAGGACAACGCACCGTTAGATTGTCGGCGTTGAACGATCCATCACTCAGTTTTTGTCCTTGCAAAATTATCTCGGAGTGATCATTGAAGAACACTTGTCCGATTTCGCCTGCGTATGTCACGTGGAGCTCTTCGAAACCATCTTCATCCTTCAGTGAAAATCGGGCGGTCAACCCGTCAGCATCGCGGACATATGAATCCTGCACCAGCTTGCCAGTGACCCCAAGCTGACGGTCAAGCGAAGTTGGGGCCTGCTCGACGACCTGTGCAACAGAAAGATAGTCGACTGTCGCACCCTCAAATGCAGTGAACGCAAAATACGCCAGAGCCGCTGCTACCAAAACGAAAGCAAAACCTAGCTTGGCGCGTGGTCCCATAAGGGTCGAGGTGTGCGCAGTTGTAGTGACAGCTGTTACGGGTAACAGTGGCTGTTGGGATTCGGGCTGTTGGTGATCGTTGATTTCGTTGGTCATGTTCGATTTCTACAAGCCGATTGTGCCCTTGAGCTTAGCAATCTCGTGCTGTAATACTCGCTGCTTGCGGCCCATGTACAGAACGTAGGCGAAGAATAGAGCCCACGTTACTGCGAAGACGGCAAAAAGATATCCAAGATTGGTCTCGAGCTTTCCTTCTTCACGTTCTACGACAGAAAATGCCGTTCCGTTTTCAGAAGTCACAGTAATCGGTGCAAATCGTTCTCGATGATCTCGAAGACGGCGAGCCGATTCCATAGGTTCTGCACCTTGAGTCGACACCCATCGATCTCCAACCTGATTTTCAAGCCCAAATTCCGTGCCGTCGAAGATGGTAAATGTGTTTACTGTACCTGTTGAATCCGACACCGCAAAACGAGTCAAATTACCGTTGCTATCGGTTTCTACTCCCACCACAATTCCGCTGAGAGGCGGAACGTGTTCGGCTGAAGAGATTTCTGTCATAGCCGCAGAAACACTTACCGCTAGAACAATTGCGAAAGCGACTTGAATCGCCCCCGTTCGGGTAAGGGTGTTAATCATGTTCAACTTGCTCCCGTCATTACCGACGCAGATGAGGATCTTTTCAATTCAACTAAGTCGTCTTCAGATTTACGGATTTTGTACCGGGTTTGAACCATGAAAATAAACAAGAAGGTAAATGCGAGAGTCGAAACCAGAAGGACGGTGCCAAGATCACTGCCCAGCGTTGAATCAGCGTCGGCGCCGGGCCCCGTGATGATAGGCGGGTGTGCTTGCGACCACAGGTTGGCGGCAAAGTAGATTATTGGTGTGTCTATAGCACCAATCACACCGATGATCGCCGCAAGGCGTTGGCGCTGTGCGCCAGGTGGGAAATAAGCTCTGAACATCAGGTAGGCGACGTAAATGAAGAAAAGAATCAGAGCCGTAGTAAGTTTTGCTTCCCCTGTCCACCAAACTGCCCAAACCGGTCGAGCCCATATCATTCCAGAAAGCAGCATCATACCGCCAAACACGACTCCAACTTCAGCCGATGCGACGGCGAGTCGATCCCACCTTTCATTCTTCTTCCAGAGATACATAAATGAACTGCCGCTGACCACGAAAATTCCGAGCATTGAGCCCCAAGCGATAGGTACGTGGAAATAGAGGATGCGTTGAACCGCACCCTGATTGGTTTCAGTTGGAACCCAGATGAATATGAGGTACAACGCAACGCCCATTAGAGCGGCACTGAGAATGAGTAATGGATCGAGCAGGTCGAGGACTTTATTCATTTGGCGATGATTTGCAGATTTTTGGAGCACAGATACTTAGAGAATTTTATCACGAACTCGGTTTAATTCAGATAAAGCTTTGTATGGGCAAGCCGTATCAAATTAATCTTCAAGAATGTGTTGGAAAATAAATGCTGAAACAACAACGAATGCTACATCGAACGCAACTGCGAGTTGCAGCCACTGTGCCATGTCAGACCAGCTTCGTCCGTTGACCATGTGGCCAGTCGATTCAACAGCGGCCATCAGTAACGGAGTAACCACAGGTAGGAAGAGTAGTGGAAGCATGACTTCTCTAGCTCTCACCTTCACCGACATTGCTGCGAATAGCGTGCCAACTGCGCTGAAGCCAACCGTCGTCAACAGACTAATTGCAAGCATCTCCCAGCGGAATACAACTAAGTTGAACAGCACTGCGAATACTGGAATTACGATGATCTGAGCCACCGCTATGAATAAAAAATTACCGAGCGCTTTTCCCAAGTAAATGAGGTCTCGGCTTATCGGTGCAAGCATCAACGCTTCGAGCGTACCGCCTTCGACTTCAAGTGCGAAAGCCCGATTGAGACCCGTAACTCCGGCGAAGGCAATTCCCGCCCATAACACTCCCGGCCCAACTAGCTTTGCATTGCCTTGATTCAAATCGATGGCGAACGTGAAGATTACGAGCACCAATAACGCGAAACCTGCGACTGCGACCACAACATCTTTGTTGCGAATTTCGAGGAGTAGGTCCTTACGACCAATAGCCCAAATGACGGCTAGTGAACCCATCATTGCGCTGTTACCGTCGAAGAATACGCTGCTAGAATTTCGTCTTTATCTCTGGAAGGAAAAGCTGAATTAAGCCCGACTTTTCCATAGTTCAACACGATTGCCCGATCAGCCAATTCGAGTGCATGCTCTACGATGTGTGTGGTCATAATCACTGTGCGACCTGAAGATCGGTAGTCATCAATAATTCGACCAAGACGGGCAACCGATAGGTTGTCCAGACCTGATTCTGGTTCATCGAGCAGCAACAACTCAGGATTGTGCATTAGGGATCGAGCGAGTGCTACTCGTTTCTGGAAGCCATGAGAGAGCGTGCGAACTCGGTGGTCGAGTCTGGGTTCGATACCGACCTGGGCGGTTGTTTCAGCAACGCGTTCAGCGATATTTTGGAGCCGATACATCTCTGCGAAAAACATCAAGTTCTCGCGAACGGTCATATCAGCATAGAGCATAGGTGAGTGAAGCACAGAACCGGTCAATGCCCGTGTTGCCGGACCGTTTTTAGCGATGTCTGCACCGAACATCGAAATGCTCCCTGAGTCGATCTGGGTAAGCATAGAGAGAACGCGCAACAGGGTCGATTTTCCAGCTCCATTCGCACCGAGTAATACCGTCACTTCGCCGGTCGGTAGTTCGATATCGAGCCCACGTAAAACCGCCGTCTCACCGAAGTTCTTAACAAGAGCTTCGGCTTTGACGGCGAGTTGAGGAGCTTGGCTGACCACAGTTGAAAACCCGTTAGCTCTTTAGTGTGAATCGTCGCTTGAAAGCGTCAGGTTGCATCGACGTAGCCGCTGCCAGTTGCCTCAACGTTTCCTCGTCTTCGAGATCTGATTGCTCAAGGCGAATCATGTAACGACGCGCAACGTCGTAGTACAGACTCTTGGTGTCGACCATTCGAATCGCAGTTTTGCCGGTTTTTGGATCCCGCATATCTTCGAAGGGAACTGCTTGAAGCTGGCCGTCGACAAGGCAAATCATCGCACCTTGTTGCGTGTGTTCACCCTCAACCGGGTCGGAAAGCAGGAAGCTAACAGCACCATGACCTAGCGTTCGTGTGTAGTCGATATCAAATGGAATTGGCGGTGCGGATCGAAGCTCGTAGCCGATTGTGAGATCGACAATTCCCATAGCTTCGCCACGTTCTTTGAATCGACGTTCAACTTCGGCTCTAAGAATCCGTGCGAGAGGAAGATCAGCAAGTCGAATATTGCCGTATTCGTCTCTTGGGATTTCCACGCCAGAAATATTACGTAGATCGCTAACATTGAGTTTGCTGGCAATGCCTTCTGCGATAATCGCAACACCGTCTGGACGACCAGAAATTCTACGCTTGAGAATTGCACCTTCGAGGACGTCACAGACTTCGGCAAGGCTTACCGTTGCGTCTGGGAATTCTTCTGGGATGATGGTGATTGTTGAGGCAGAGGCTTTACCAATACCAAGAGCGAGGTGGCCGGCGTGCCGACCCATCGCAACGATGAAATACCAACGGTTGGTAGTGCGGGAATCTTCTTTGAGATTCATCACAATACCAGCGCCGACGTGTCGTGCTGTCTCGTAACCGAACGTCGGCATATCCCCTGGCAGCGGGAGGTCGTTGTCAATGGTTTTGGGAACATGAGCGACGCGGATTTCTCCCTTTGCCGCTCGGGCTATTTCAGAAGCACCATACGAAGTGTCGTCTCCACCGATCGTTATCAGATGGCTGATACCCAATTCATGGAGTGTGGCAATACACGTTTCTAAATCTTCTTTGCTTTTAGTTGGATTTGTGCGCGAAGTGTGGAGAATTGAACCACCCTGTGTGTGGATGGTCGAAACGTCATCAATGCCGAGATTTACTGTCTGAGTAGTGTCGCCTTTTACGAGGAACTCGTAGCCGTTTTTGATCCCGACCGCCTCATGACCTGAAATAACCGCTTCGATCACGGCAGCTGATATGACGCTGTTGATGCCAGGCGCAGGGCCACCACCAACCAGAATTCCGATTCGTCCGATCTTGTTCGCCATCCGATGATCTCCCGGTCTTTCACCTTCAATTGACAGATTTTGTACCTTCTGGAACTTTGTGCTCATCCAAGAATATGCGAAGCATACCGAAACCGCGTGAGATTGATGAGATTGGATTGCGAAATTTTTGAATTTTGGAATAAACTCGCGCGAAACTATTTATCAGCTCAATGCCTCTCCATCGCAGACGATTTTAGAAATGATCATTACTTCCATATGACTCAATATGACGCTCCATCAGTCGATCCAGCCATCACTGCAATGTGGCATGAGATTTTAACTAAGGGGCATAAGCACCGGGCCTCATCATTGCCCGGTGGCAATCGTTGTGGGATGTGCATGGTTCCCATGAGCGGATTTGGTGGTGCTGTGGTGAAAACCTTTAGCGGCATCACACCATCTCCTAAAAACCCGTCGATGTGTAATCTCTGAGACGATATCCTTCCCACCGGAGGTGCGGAAATTGATATCGCAGTGATCTTCGCCGATGTTCGTGGCTCGACATCTATTGCTGAACAATTGAGCCCCGGAGAGTTCGCCGCACTTCTCAATCGGTTTTACCGTGTAGCGATGGATTCGTTGCTTCCACAAAACGCAATCGTCGACAAAATGATCGGCGATGAAGTAATGGCATTCTTCGTTCCAGCTTTCCAGCAGAACTCCCCGTCTGCAGCCCTTAGCGCAGCGGTCAACATTCTCAAAGGTGTAGGTAACGGATCAGGCAAAGAGCCGTGGTTGCCCGTTGGAATCGGGATTAACTTCGGTCAAGCTTATGTTGGGAAAGTCGGCACCGGGGAGATTAGCGACTTCACTGCGCTGGGCGACACTGTGAACACGGCGGCGCGACTCCAAAGTCACGCCAAGGCTGGTCAAATCGTCATTTCCGAAAGTGTGTACTCTTACGTGAGTGGTGAGTACCCCGGTATTCCTCTGGAGGCCATCGACGTTAGGGGCAAGAAAGAAACCTTTGGCATACATATAATAACGCCGTTCGAGTAGCCGCGCGGCTGTAGTTCTCTACCGTGCAACACATCGACTGTCATTTCTAGACACAACTCTCCGGGCTAAGTATTTTGCGGTGTACCTAAAGTCGGGTCTGTTTTTTGGACGGCACGATGTGAAACTTTGAACATCTAGTGCTTGTGTGGATGTCCTACCAGTTTCGTATGCGCCGAGTGCTGCGGATTAAATCGTCGGCCTTTGGCAAGTGTTTCTACCGGGAGCAGAAGTTGATTCCCCGCGCGTTCATTGCCATCGGCATCGGTGAATGTCACAGGGCCTTCACGATGTTGAATCACGGCGATGTCCGCGTCGGCTCCGACTTTCAATGTACCGATGTGATCAGGCAGCCCCACAGCTGCAGCCGGCATCGAACTGCCCAGCGCAATCGCATCGTCTATCGAATACCCAAGATGCACATACTTAGAAAGCGTAGTCATTAGGTCAAAAACAGGTCCTCGAACGTTGTATCGATGCACATCTGACGAAACGGTCCCTGGCCCGAGCCCTTGCTCCAAGCACGCTTCGGCAACCGGGAATGAGAATGAACCAGCACCGTGCCCAACATCGAAAATAATGCCTCGGTTCATCGCATCCCACGCAGCATCGACAACTTTATTGTTGTTGTCGAGTATTCCGTGTGGACGACCCGTAAACGAGTGAGTGACGATATCTCCGGGGCGAAGTTTTTCCATGAACTGCTCAAACTGATTGACCGAGCCACCAACGTGAATCATCACCGGCTTGTTCAGCTCTTGACCAGCTTCGAGGGCGCGATCCAACGCGACCAGATCGTTCGGACCAACGATATTATCAGTGAGCCGAACTTTGATTCCTACGATCACGTCAGAATGAAGCTTGGCAGCTTCAACTGCCTTCTCGACCCGTGCCCATCGGATGTCTTCGAGCTCCCCGATGTCGTTGTCGAGCTGGCCCATTCCTGAAATGTGAAGGAACGCCAGTACTCGTGTGTACGCCTGATCCATCACATACCGATGGAACCCGGCTATTGTGTTCGAGCCTGACGATCCAGCGTCAATAGCGGTAGTTACACCTCGATAAACACAGGCTGGGTCTGCTTCTATGGCTAAATGAGCGACTCCCCACCATACGTGAACATGCAGATCGACAAGTCCCGGTGTGACGAGAAGCCCTTCGGCTTCGATCACGTCGTGAGTATTGGCATCGGAAATGTAATCTTCAATTGCAGCGATTTTGCCACCAGCTACAGCGATGTCTTTCTTCGCGTGAACGCCCAATGCTGGGTCGATTATCGTGCCACTTTTTATCACGAGGTCGTAGGTCATGTGAAATGTTTCGCTCTAGTTTTCTGAAGTCATTCAGAGTCGGCTTATGTTTCGACTCAGTTGAATTAATGGCGATACTAAACTGCTACACGGCAATATGCGAGTCCGGCAAAAAATTTAACTCTGGCTAACAGTGTCTGTGACAAACTCATTAAAAGAGATGAAACAACGACTTCACAAAATACTTGCTGCCGCAGGAATCGCATCGCTTCGGAAATCCGAGCAGTTGATTTCCGAGGGTCGCGTAACAGTCAACGGTCAGGTTGCTCATATCGGCGAATTTGCCGATCTTGAAACCGACGATATTGTTGCCGATGGTAATCAGGTTTCGGCTGAGAAAAAGCGTTACTTAATGCTAAACAAGCCGACTGGATATGTTACTTCGGTTACTGACCCGCACGATCGGCCCACGGTGATGGATTTAGTCAACGTGCGTGAGCGTGTCTATCCGATTGGACGCCTCGATGTTGATACCGAAGGCTTGCTATTACTCACCAACGATGGCGACTTCTCGCAGAAGATGGCACATCCCAGTTACGAAATCGAAAAAACGTATCTTGCAGAGTTGTCCAGTCCATTATCAGATGAAGGTGAAATTCTTTTAAAGCGCGGCATTATGCTCGAAGATGGCCCGACCTCACCTGCCATAATCAAGATAATTTCAAACCGTCGCCGCAAGGTGGAAATTACTATTCACGAAGGCCGTAATCGGATCGTTCGTAGAATGTTTGGATCTGTCGAATCACCGGTTACTCGACTTCGGAGAGTGCGTTTTGGCTCGATTATTTTGGACGATCTCCCGAAACGCGGTGTGCGAGAGCTTACTGGTAGGGAAGTTGAATCTCTGATGGATTTGGCTGTGGAGTCCAAAAGGTTAGCGAAGCCTCGTACGCCATGGAAGAAGCCGGAAGAGCCGACACGTAATGACCGGCGTTTGGCTTTTATTGCTAACCGACCAACTAGGCGACCCGGCACCGATGAAAACCGCGCAATTTTCGATTCTGGGGATTCTCGGCGACCTGCGACGAAGTCACGACGTGGTGGTCCTGCGAAACGACGTTCAACTAAGTCGACCTCCCGCCGGTCCTAATCGATCTCTGCTTGAACCTCTATCCGTCCAGCGAACGAACAACTCTGCCGGGCAACTGGCCGTTTGGCCTGCCGTTTTCTAGAGCTGGATTTCCATTTACGAAGACGTAATCCATTCCGGTCGAGTAGACGTGGGGGTTTACGAAATCATTGTTTTGTTTCACGTTCGCAGGGTCGAATACAAGTACATCGGCTATATGTCCAGGCGCAATTCGTCCACGACGTTTCAGGTTCAGCCGAGAAGCAGGGAGTCCAGTCATTTTGCAAATCGCTTCTTCGAGGGTGAATAATCCACGCTGGGTCACAAATTGCTCAATAATTACCGAGTTTGTCGCATAGCTGCGGGGATGTGGTTTGCCAGACGAGAGAGGTCCTTCATCACGCAACGATGAGCCATCGCAAAATGGCCATTAATGGCCATTTTGCGATGGCGTCAATATCTTTAAGCTCCATTGAGTGAAGAACGTAATTTCCTTCGGACTGTTCGTACAACCTCAGCGCCGCCTCTTCAGGTTCGCAGCCCCACTCATCCGCAATGTCTTGCAGGTTTCGCCCCTCAAGTGATTGATCAGGTGGGAAGCTTGCCACTACGCAGCCTTCTGCCGAGTGGTTCCGATTGATGTAGTAAGTGACATCGGCTCGGACCTGCGCCCGAGTATCGGAGTCGGCAAGACGATCGAGTGTCGCCTGCCTTCCACCAACTAGAGCCCATCGAGCGAACATCGCACCAGAGAAACCGGTTGATGACCATTCGTACGGATATTGGTCACCCGCTACGTCGATGCCTTCGGTGCGTGCCCGTTCCATCCCCTCGATCAATTCGTATCCGCGGCCCCAGAATTTCGGTCCGACAGCTTTTACATGTGAAATTTGAATTCGAGCCCCCGTACGCCTACCGATTTCGATTGCTTCGGCATGAGCCGGGAATAGTCCTCCTAGATCGTCGGCTTCTGATCGGATGTGCGATGAATAGAGCTTGCCCCGATCAGCGGCTGGTTGGGTTACTGCGATGATTTCGTCGGCAAGAGAATAGGATCCGGGTGAGTACCAAAGCCCTGTCGACATACCCAATGCACCGGCGTCGAGCGAATCGGCGAACAGGCCGATCATCTGATCGAGTTGTTCAGGGGAAGGCATGTTTGTTTCCATGCCCATAACGGCTCGGCGAACTGTGCCGTGACCGACCTGAGCAGCAACATTGATTGTTGAACCCGCTTCTTCAAGCGCTGTGAGATAACCGTCCATCGTCGACCAGCCGGGCTGGTAGTTGGGATCGTACTTGTCGGTTCGCTCTTTAAATCCGTCGATATTGTTTTCGTTGAGCGGCGCACAGTAGCTCATGCCGCAGTTGCCCATCAATTCGAATGTCACGCCTTGAGTAAGTTTGGAATCAGCGTGCGGATCGATCAGGAACGAATTGTCGGAATGCGTGTGCAGATCGATGAACCCGGGAGTAACAACCTTGCCAGTGGCGTCGATCTCACTAGCTGCCTCGCCATTTATCTTGCCTACCGATACTACGGAGTCGCCTTTTATTGCGACATCAGCTTTGAATCGCGCTGATCCTGTGCCGTCAACAACCGTTCCGTTTCTGATGATGAGATCGAACAATTAGATTCTCCTGCGATTTTCATTACGCAAAACATGATAATACCGCCGTGATTTTACGGATTTAAACGGCTGAGTTTCTTGAACACACGCGTGGCGGGCATGAGCATACAGCGGATACCGGAGTAACATGTTTCGGCTCAAGATCAGATATCGCCTTTGGTGAAACCACGATTCTGTTTTTACGAGACGTCAGAAAATCAGAACGCTGACGGGTACGATTCTGACACTGAACATTTGAAACGGACACCAGCCAATTGGCACGGGAGAGAAAAAATGAAATTTGTGAGATTTTCAAACGGCGGCGATGCTGCATACGGCGTTGTAGACGGCGATACGGTAAAAGAAATTTCTAATTCACCAATTGGTCAGGATTATTCAGAGACGGGTGCGACGCACGATCTGAACGAGATAAAAATCCTCGCTCCGAATCCTAACCCCAGCAAAATGCTATGTCTGGCATTGAACTACGGTTCACACCTTCTTGGCGCCAACAGGCCTTCTCGCCCGCAGCCGTTCTACAAAAACACCAACGCAATCATTGGCCCTGGCGATCCGATCAAACTTCCGCCAGACGCAGGTCTTGTCGTTTGTGAGTCAGAACTGATCGCTATCATCGGCAAAGAGGCAAGCAAGGTTTCTGAAGCCGACGCTCTCGACTACGTTTTCGGCTACACCGCCGGTAACGACGTTAGTGCACGAGAATGGCAGTCGGGTGCTAACGCTGACATTCAGTGGTGGCGCGCCAAGTCATCGGACACATTCGCTCCTACAGGTCCGTTCATCGTCACCGACATTGACCCACAGAACGTAGACATCCGTGGATTGGTCAACGGTGTTGAGGGGCAGAAGTGTCACTCATCCGAGATGATTTTTACGACAGCTCAGGCGATTTCATACATCAGCCAGTACGTGACTCTCTACCGGGGCGACATGATCTGGACTGGTACTTCGGGAACAACTCCGCCAATCAATGTTGGTGGTGATGTGACTGTCGAACTTGAACACATCGGTGTACTTCACAACCCGGTGATCGCTGGATAGATTCCCTTAATCGATTTTTAGGTTTTGGAATTGATTACCGACGCCTTTTGATCAATTTACGAATAAGAAAAAAGGACCGTTCCATTCTTTGGAGCGGTCCTTTTCGATTTGGTCCGAATACTAAGCCTGCGCTAGTTCGAATAGCGGTTTACGGCCGCGGGCGTTTTCGCGTAGGATTTCCGCTTCGTCAGGCATGATCGGTGTGAAGTCTTGTGCAACTTCGACAGCCATTTGCCACAATTCTGGATCACCGGGTGGAATGGCAGTTGTGATCGGCTGTGAAAGCGTCCACCGCAACGCCAATTTCATTAAGTCACGGTTTTCGATAGGCGCGTACCAGCATTTTTCACGAGGCTTGTGCTCGGCTGCACCAAGCGCATGGTGAGCAGCTCCCTTAAGAGCGAGTCGTGCGACACCGCGTCGTTCGGCTTCATCCATGATTTGTGGACCGAAGCCTGATTCAAACCAAGTTGTGAAATTCACCGGAAACAGCACGGAGTCGAAGTCGAATCGGTTCATTAACTCGATCGCAACTTCAGCCGAGTGTGCTGAGAATCCGAGATGCTTCACAAGTCCTTCGTCACGGGCTTTTGTGAGGACTTCCAGCGCACCCCCCGGGCCAGTGGCAATTTCAAGGTCGTCTTTTGTGGTCATCGCGTGCAGTTGGTAGAGGTCGAAATGATCGGTACGCAAAAGCTTCAGAGATTCTTCCAGTTCCGCACGAGCGCTTATGGCGTCACGCTTGTTTGTTTTGCACGAGAGAAACACGTCCTCACGGTATCGCTCAAGTGCGGGGCCAAGCATGTTTTGAGCGTTGCCATATCCGGGTGCAACATCGAAGTAGTTGATGCCTTGATCGATTGCCCACGATACGTATCGTGAAGAGTTCTCGGTCGTTTCGTTTTTTACGACGATGCCTGCGAAGGCGATTATCGATAGCTGTTCGCCTGTGGTGCCGTATTCACGTGTTTGCACTTTGAACCTCTTTGACCGGTTGTGAGAATGCATCGTACTACGTTGGTATCAGGCGATGTCGGCCTCACCGAGCGTATCGCAATTCGAGATGGGAGACGTGGTAACGCCACCTAAGGGACGTAGTGCTACTACCCGATACCGAAATTGCGAGATACCTCACCTTCGGTAAGCCAGTAGAAGATCAAATAGCCACCAACAACGATTAAAACGCCAGCCGAGATCGGATGGACGTATGGCATCACATGGCGAATCTGAGTCACCATCGCTCCTTTGAACACTGCGATACCGATGGTTAGCACGGTTATGACAAAAGTCATTCCGAGGGCGTAAGCAAGGAACTGCCCGGTCGCTTCGCCAATGCCACCAGTCGCTAGGGAGCTGCTGATGAGTCCCAAGAAGATGGGGAGCGTGCAGCTAAGCGATGCTACTGCGTAGGAAATTCCGAACAGAAAATAACCCTTAACGCTGGTGTCGCTTGCGGTGCCGATTTTGGATGCTGTCGACTGAGCCCGGTTGTTGTATAGCTTTCCTCCGGCGAACAAATAGGCCCCCAGTCCTGCCATGACGAAGCCCAGAAAGAAGCCTACCCACGGGAAGATCGTTATGAAGGACCTCGCACCCGAAGAAATTGCTAATCCGACTCCCCCAAAGAGCAGCACGAATCCGGCACCAAGAGCTGCACTGACATAAAGCGCTTTCAGTAGTGATCGTGAGATGCCTTTTGAGGTTCGACCGTTTTCAGTGTCGCCCTGTTGGTCTGTCAGGTACATCGTGAGAAACGCCGGAAGCATCACGAATCCACACGGATTTACGGTAGCGACCATCCCTGCTGCAAAAGCAAATCCAAGAGGTAAGAACGAACCGATATTTCCGACCAATCCGGCACTGTCAGCCGAGTAGTTCAGCGCGCCGCCGATAAAATTGTTTGCACCCGGACCAACCATTAGCCCTGCGATAAGTGCAAAACCTGCAACGAGTGCGGCGATGGTGGCGGGAATAGGCAGATTTTTCGGGTTGAAACCGATCTCGTCTTGTGTTAACCCCGTACTAGCTGTCGTCATATTTTTGAGTAAGCCTTCCGAGTGCTTCTTGATAACGCTGTCTCAGGTCGAGTGGCGATTTACATATTTCCCAAATTTGCTGGGAAATAATTTGCTGGACTTTCAAACTGATTACTAAATCCGATGCTCACCAAGTGAGATAGGTTCACGATAAAGGAAATCGTTGGTGCAACGGGCGTAGAAATTTCGTTAGCTGGTTGGAGATTGATACGCCATCTATGATGACTTGGATTGCGAAGCTTTGCTCGCATTGTTATTCGTTTACTTTCGATTTGGGATCGCAACGAGTTGGCACTACAGCTAGATAACTCACAACCTCTCCTAATTCCATTATCTCAAGACACCATCGCTCAGGATGTGCCGCGAATTACTGTGCATCTGGCTATCTCTAATAATGGACTGGAGAATGCGATATTGAGCCTTTTGGGCCGGAACGCTAGGTTTTCGGTTGTGAAAGGAAGTATTGGCTACGCTGCTGAGTCGGATGTACGACTGATCAGTGAACCACCGGACCGACATGGGCAGAGAGAGTTGAATGAGTTGTCACCGCCGAAATTGTTATATATCGGACTAGACACAACTACTGAATCACTTATCCAAGCTGTACGCGCAGGCGCATGGGCTTACGTCAGTGAATCAGCGGATGCGAGTGAACTTGAGTCAGTGATATGTAGTTTGGTCGAGTCGAACGGCAGTCCACTGTTGAGACAGATAGCCTCGAGCGAGGAAGGGGCTATAGAGGTGATTGCCGACCTATCGGCGCCGCGGCCCGATCGAGATGATCCAGCACCGATGCCTAATCCATTGAAGCCTCTCGAAGTTCAGATCCTCGATCTGATTGCGCGTGGCGAGCATAGTAGCAACATCGGTGACATCGTTGGATTGGCTGAGCAAACAGTCAAAAATTACGTATTGAAAATTCTCGACAAGACACACACTCACAACCGAGCTCACGCCGCAGCATTGGCTGCTCAGCGAGGTTGGTTGTCGCCTCTCGACATCATGTAATTTATGCTTCGGACCAGGCTACATTTAGGGTCTGGTTTTGAACTGGAGATGTGGTAGAATATAGGTCGATTCGTTGCACGATTGTTCGGCGCAGGCAGGTCCTGCGTCTATTTGTGTGTGGCGATAATTCTTACACAACGCCGGTTCTGAAGTTGTTGAACCGGAAGCAGAGGCAAGTAATTGACGACTTCAGAGACCCCCCAAGTTGCTGCTATAGCGACTGAGCAAGAGGAGACTCTGGCGCCTCTCGACCTACGTTCGCTTTTCGTCGCTGGTGTGCACTTCGGTCACCCTTCTAAGCGATGGAATCCAAAGATGGCTGGATACATCTTTGGCAAGCGCTCGCGTGCACACATCATCGATCTTTCCAAAACAGTCGTATCTCTAAAAGCAGCCAAGGCCTTTGTAGAGAAGATTGTTGGTCAGGGCGGCGAATGTTTGATGGTCGGGACCAAGGCCCAGGCTCAAAACGCTATTAAAGAACAGGCCAATAAGGCCGGTGCGATGTACATCAATCAGCGCTGGTTGGGTGGGATGATGACCAACTTCCAGACTATTCAGCCTCGAATCGAGCGATTGGTATTCCTGGAAGATGCATTTGCTAAAAACACGATTGTCGCTCAGACAAAACGTGAATCTCTGATGCTTGCTTCAGAGGTTGAGCGATTGAACAAGTACTTCGGCGGCATCAAAGAAATGGTGAAACTGCCGCAGGTTCTGTTCATCATCGATCTTGAAAAAGAAAAACTCGCAGTTGCTGAAGCGAGGCGACTCGGTATTCCGATCGTTGCTGTCGTCGACACAAATTGTGACCCAACATTGGTCGACTACGCGATTCCAGGCAATGATGACTCGGTTCGCTCGATTACGTTGATTGCGCAGCACATTGGTGAAGCTATTCGATCTGGTAAAGCCGCTGCTAAGCTTGCGCTCGAAGAACGACTTGCTGCAGAAGCTGAACTCGAAGCTCAGGAAGCCGCTGCTCGTGCTGCTGCACAGGCCAAAGCTGCCGAGCGTGCGGCTAAAGTTGCTGAGGAAAAGAAAGCCGCTGATGCCAAAAGGGCTGCTGCTGCCAAGGCCGCCGAGGCCGCTAAGCCTGCTGTGCCTGTAGAGGAAAAAACTACTGCACCGGTAACAGCTACGGCCCCTGATGCTGCGACGCCCGCTGTCTCATCAGATGAGAAAAAACCTGCTGCGCAAGTAGCTGTCAAGGCCGTCAAGTCATCTGCGCCTGCCGAGGAAAAAGTTGCTGATCCGGAAGCAAATCCCAAGGCGACAGCTAAACCGGCTGGCAAGGTAAAGCCCGCTCCGAAGAAAGCCGCAACCAAGCTAGTTGAAAAAGCCAAGTCTGAAGTAATTGATTCTCCTGTTGAGGCAACACCAGAACCAGAAGGTACGGAAGACTCAAAGTAGTCAATTTCGGCTCAATAGCGCTAGAAATACAGAAATTATTTGAACAACCGCATCTGTTTATCGGTGTGGTTGTCGAGCGAGGGTAAAGACGTGCCAGTATCAGCTGCACAGGTAAAAGAGCTTCGAGACAAGACCGGAGCTGGCATCATGGATTCTAAGCGAGCCCTTGAGGAAGCGGGTGGCGACCTCAAAAAAGCCGAAGAAATTCTAAATGTAAAAGGATTGGCTTCAGCATCTAAAAAGGCTGGTCGCGAGACCTCTGAAGGCCTCGTCGTGTCTTACATTCACACCGGTGGTCGAGTTGGTTCATTGGTTGAACTAAATTGCGAGACTGACTTTGTAGCCCGAACCGACGAGTTCGCTGCACTTGGCAGAAATCTTGCGATGCAGATCGCAGCGATGACCCCGCTCTACGTCGACCGTGAGTCAATTCCTGAAGATGTCGAAGACATCAATGATGAGCAGCTTCTTCTCGAACAGGAATACATCCGAGATTCAAGCATGAAGGTCGGGGATCTAGTGAAAGAGGCGATCAGCAAGCTCGGAGAAAATATACGAGTACGGCGATTCTCACGCTTTGAACTAGGCGGATAATTGAACAACTGAATGCCCGGCCAATTGGTCGGGCATTCAGTTGTAAGGGTTAGAACTGGAGACAGAGAAAGATGACGAGTCCGACATATTCAAGGATTATTCTGAAAATGTCTGGAGAGTCGTTCAAAGGGAGTGGCGAATTCGGATTAGATTCCGACACACTACGGTACATCTCTCAGCAAATTAAAGACATTGCCGAGATGGGCACCCAAATCGGAGTCGTGGTCGGGGGTGGTAACTTCTGGCGCGGTGCTGACTATGAGCAAACGGGCATGGACCGATCTACGGCCGACTACGCAGGAATGTTGTCAACGATCATGAATGCACTTGCTTTGCAAGACGCACTCGAGCGAGCGGGGGTGACCGTTCGTACTCAATCCGCAATTTCGATTCCGTCTGTCGCCGAGCCGTATATCAGGCGTCGTGCTGTACGGCATCTAGAAAAGGGACGCGTTGTCATATTCGCTGGAGGCACTGGGAACCCGTACATGACGACCGATACCGCCGCTGCGCTGCGAGCACTTGAGATCGGTGCCGAGGCGTTGATTATGGCGAAAAATGGTATAGACGGCGTGTATGATTCTGACCCAATGAATAATCCGTCGGCAAAGAAATACGAAAAAATTTCGCACCACGAAGCTCTTTCCAAGCGACTGCAAGCGCTGGACAGCACTGCGCTATCGCTGTGTATGGATAATTCACTACCAATTGTTGTGTTCGATATATTCAAGTCTGGAAACCTAGCTTCGATACTGTCTGGCAACCACGTTGGCACGCTGATTTCTGTGGACACTTATACATAAATGTTTGTTTCGTATTGGCTATTGGGTGGTAAACACTCGGGGCTAGTTGTATTTTTTTGAGTTAACGGAGGAGACTTTTAGCTCTACCGCACAAATTGGTTCCGGGAGAATATGATGCTGGATGAAACTCTCACTGACGCGAAAAAGCGAATGTCGGAGACAGTTGAAGCCCTAAAGAGAGACATGGCGGGCGTGAGAACAGGCCGTGCTTCCACGGGGTTGATAGATAACTTGAAAGTCGAGTATTTCGGTAGCGAGATGCTGCTGAACCAGTTAGCCCAGATCAGCATAGGTGACGCACGCCTTCTCGTAATCCAGCCGTGGGATAAGAACGCCATAAATCCTATAGCCAATGCAATACAAAACTCTGACCTAAGCATCTCTCCGAACATCGACGGCGCGATTATTCGTTTGAATCTTCCACCGTTGACAGAAGATCGTCGCCGAGATCTGGTACGCACCGTCAAGGCGCGTAGTGAAGAGAGTAAAGTTTCGGTTCGCAACGCGCGGCGAGACGCCCAAGATACAATCCGCATGATCGAAAAAGATGGCGACGCCTCGCAAGACGATTGCCAACGTGCGCTGAAGGATCTCCAGAAACTGACGGATGATGCAGTTGCAACAATCGATACTGAATCTGCTGCCAAGGCAGCAGAAGTGATGCAGGTTTAGCCCTATTTCGATCCCGGAAATCTGCTAAACACCCCAGTCAGAATGGTGACCCAAAGCGGGCAGTACATGACAGCCAACCCACAAGCATCAAAGTGTAGTGATATTACTAGCCCAGCCATTCCAGATCATGTAGCGATAATCATGGACGGGAACGGTCGCTGGGCGAAAGCGCGCGATCTTGATATCTCTGAGGGTCATCACGCTGGGTTCGAAAATCTTCGTCGAGTAGTTGCCGATTTCGCCAAACGTGGGATTGGTTATTTGACGCTCTACGCATTTTCTACCGAAAATTGGGACCGACCAGAATCTGAAGTGAATGGGATTCTTCAGCTTGCCATTGCAGTGATTGCCAACGAAGCACAGCAACTTCACGAAAACAATGTCCGTATCATGCATCTTGGCCGAGTAGACCGGCTCTCTTCCGAGCTGCGAGCAGAACTCGAGCAGGCCGTTACCATGACGGCAAGTAACACTGGACTGACTCTTGGGATCGCTTTTGACTATGGTGGCAGGGCAGAGATAACTAACGCTGCTAAACAAATGATTAGCGACGGTGTTGCCATCGATGAAATCGATGAGGCAAAATTTGCCTCATATCTGTACACATCGGCCATGCCAGACGTAGATCTACTTATTCGAACAGGAGGGGATTTCCGCATAAGCAACTTCCTCCTCTGGCAGACAGCTTATTCAGAGTTCTACTCCTCGGCGATTCTGTGGCCTGATTTCTACGGAGAGCACATAGATCGCGCTTTCGAGTCGTTCAATGAACGTCAGCGAAGATTTGGCAAACGGGTCTAGGTTGCCGTCTATCGAGAAGATCACTAGTGACGACAGCAATATGCGTGAACCATTGAGTTCCGATAGGAATTTCTGATGCGTATTCGAATAATCAGCGCATCTGTAGGAATTCCCGTTGTACTGCTCGCAGCATGGATAGGGCTGCCAGGAATAGCGTTGTTAGCAATTGTCGCCGGAGCGATCGGGGGGATTGAGCTGGACCGCATGATACGACCTAGCGGCTCTCGGTCGGAAAGTGTTCGGATAGTTTCATTGGTCATGGGACCGACAGTACTCGCCGTAGTTGGCGCTTGGATGGTTTCTCAGGGCCGAATTACAGGCGATCATCTTCCAATAACGCTGGCGACGATATTCACTCTTGTGTTACTGCTTCGTGGAACCGCTACTCTCGGTCGAACGTCGTCGAAACGTAAGGCAAGTGACTGGGCATACTGGGTATTTGCCGCCTACGTCGGTCTAGCACTGGCTCATGCTCCGGTACTGGTCGAATTGGATCACGGCCGAGAACTGATCCTCTTAGCAATACTAACCACGTTCGCAGTCGACTCCATTGCACTCTTCGTTGGTGTTTCGATCGGGCGAAGGAGACTCGCTCCAAAGATCAGCCCCAAGAAGTCATGGGAAGGCGCGATCGGTGGGGTCGTAGGCGGAGTGGTTGCGGCGATAGCGATTAACACAGTCTTTGACATTCCGTTTGCGACGATCACTGCAGGCATCCTCGGGGCGATTCTCGGTGTAACTGGTGTGATCGGTGATCTATACGAATCTTGGATAAAGCGGCGCGCTGGTGTGAAGGATAGTGGCGTGCTGATACCCGGGCATGGCGGAATTCTCGATCGATTGGACAGCGTTATGCCCAACCTCGCGGTCGTATACTGGGCAGCAGTCTGGAGCACGTTATAAAAAAGCTGGTAATTTTGGGGTCGACCGGATCGGTCGGAACCCAAACACTCGACATCGTCCGCGCCTTCCCCGACCGCTTTAAAGTGGTTGGTCTGTGCAACGGATACAACACACCGCTGTTCAAAAAACAAATCGACGAATTCAGGCCAGAGTATTTCAATACTCTGGGTGATGTTGCGTCGGGTTACGGTGGTGCGAAGTCAGTTCCTGTCGAAGAAATAGTCACTCTTCCTGAAGTCGATTTAGTCGTCGCTGCAACGGTCGGCTGTGTAGGTATGCCACCCGCAATGGCCGCACTAAAGGCCGGTAAAACCCTCGGCCTCGCTAACAAAGAAGTGATAGTAATGTCGGGGCAGCTACTGATCGAAGCAGCGGAAATGGGTGGGGCAACTATTCTTCCCATAGACAGTGAACCCTCCGCTATTTGGCAGTGCCTTGAAGGTGAAAAAAGTGATCCATCGCGATTGATCATCACTGCCTCTGGTGGTGCGTTTAGAGATCGCACGTGGGCTTCACTCGACGGTGTGACTCCAGAGCAGGCACTGAAACACCCAACATGGACTATGGGTGAAAAAATAACGATTGACTCTGCAACGCTAATGAACAAAGCATTCGAAGTGATCGAATCTAGATGGCTGTTTGATATTCCGTTTGAACAGATCGATGTGACGATCCATCGCCAAAGTATCGTTCACTCGATGGTGGAATTTGCAGATGGGACACTCAAAGCCCAGCTTGGCCCCACGAGCATGCTGCAACCGATTCAGCACGCATTGTTTTACCCCGAACGCCAAGCAAATGATAATTTACCGAGGTTAGATGCTGTCACGATGGGCTCGCTTACTTTCGAAGCGATGGATCAATCGTTGTACCCATGCTTCGAACTAGCTCTCGAATACGGCAAGAAGGGAGGCACATACCCTGCTGTGCTCGCTGGCGCAGATGAAGCCGCCGTGCAGTTGTTCTTGGACGGTAAGGTCAAATTTACTCAGATTCCTGATCTGGTTGCGGAAACACTTATTGCGCACAAGCAGATGACCTCGCCTTCAGTCGCCGACACCATTGAAGCGGCGCGCTGGGCAACCGAAACCACACTGACCCATCATAATCTTTCCACAATCCTCAGCTAACATTAACAAATATGCCAGAAACAGTATTTTTCGGTGTCGTCACGTTCCTACTCGTGCTCGGCCCCCTCGTAATCCTTCACGAATTGGGCCACTTGTGGACTGCCCGCCGTTTCGGAGTAAAAACTCTCGAATTCGGATTCGGATACCCGCCCCGAGCTGGTGGAATCTGGAGCGGAGAAACCCCGGTTCTGATCGACGCCGAAACCATCTTTGAAATCGAAAAAGAATCACTTATCGGAAAAACCGCCACGATTCGCACGATATTCGACGAGCAAGGTCGGTCGGTGGCTGTCAGTGTTCGTCCACGAGCTAAGGGCGATGATGCCGAGGCTTCCGAAGGCGGCCAAATTGTCACGGGAAAGATCAAGTCGTTCGAAAGCGGTCAGTTGACCATTGCCGACATGCTATGGTCATTCAATTGGCTCCCGCTTGGCGGATTCGTTCGTATGGTAGGTGAGGAAAGTAGCAATGCTGCTGACTCTCTTGGCAGTAAGCCTCGATGGCAGCGGATCGTCGTAATGGGCGCTGGCGCGTTTGTGAATTTAGTAATTCCATTCGTGCTACTTCCGCTGGTGCTCATGATTCCCGCCGAAAAACCGGTCGGCGATGTGACGATAGTGACGGTATTCCCCGGATCTCCTGCTGACGAAGCTGGAATGAAACCCGGCGATAAAATCGTAAAAGTGGATGGACGCAAGATAGAGAACATATCTGAACTCCAACAAGCAGTTACAGTCAAGCTTGGTGCAAAAAGCACGTGGGAGATTGAATCGGGTGTTCCGAATATCTTCGCTCGACCTGCTGAACCGCAGTACCAGTACTCAGGTGACATCGAGAAAGTCACGATAATTCCTCGATGGAAACCGCCCAGTCGACAGGTTGTGGCGGTAGTTTCTGATCCTGAAACCGAGATGGCTCTTTCCCGAGCTCGAGTATTCGATGTATCAGTTGGGCTCAACACTGTTCTTACAGTTGTTGATGAGCCGGCCGATACGCTGTTTGAGATTTCGAACGAAGATGCTGCCAGACTCGACCCACCAGCAGCGATGGGTGACATCCTTAGGGTAGTGGCAACAGCTGAAACCGCCGGAACGCAAATCTCACTCGCAGATGCTCGAAAACACGATAACGGCCTCGGTATAAAAACGACTGTGCAAGAAGGCGCTACAGGAGTTCAGATATCTACTGAAAACAGCCAAGTTGTCAACAAGGGCCTGAGTCCGCTTGAGGCAATCCCTCTGGGTTGGCGCCATGCGACCGATACAGTTGTTCTCACCCGTAACGCGCTGACCACGACCATAATCGGTAGCTCGAATCCGCAGTTTGACGGGCCTTCAACTGTTGGACCGATCGGTATCGGTCAACTCACCGGTGAGATCGCAGTTGCTGATGCCGGACTTGGGGCGAAAATCATCACATTCGCTACTCTGGCAGCCACTCTGAGCCTCTCTCTAGCTATCCTAAACATTCTGCCGATTCCGGCTTTGGACGGCGGACGAATCTTTTTTGTACTCGTCGAAATTGTACGGCGTGGTAAACGGATTTCGCCTGAGCGTGAGGGACTCGTTCACCTCGTCGGGTTCGCTATATTGATCGGTCTAATTGCCGTGATATCAGTGCAGGACGTAACACGTATCATCAGGGGCGAATCGTTCTTCTAAAAGATTCTCCGACCGACGTCCGGCCCAGCACCCACTGAAGGTAGCGCTTGAATTGACTCTCTCGCACGCACGTCGAAATCAGTTGATTATCGCTGGAGTCTCGTCGGTGCTTTTGGCGATTCTTTGGGTAATTGGCGATCTGCCACGTTCGATGCACTACGCACTACCGTTCGTAATTTTCGCGCTATGGATTCCAGCTGTGTTAGCCCACAAACAGCGAGATGGCGGCGTTCGTTGGAACACATTATTTGGTGTTCTCGGGATTGCTGTAGTGATCGTCGTAATCCGAGCTGTATGGCTGATGGGTAGAAGCTGAGTCGTCGATTCGCTGGTTGATAGCTGAAAAATACGCACAGTGACAGGTAAAATCGTTAGGCGTGAAATTTTTCGGGACTACTAGTTGGAGCTATTGATCTGACGGCAAGAGAAAACACTCATTCCGTAAGCGTTGGCGGTGTAATGATCGGGGCTGGCAATCCGGTGGTTGTTCAATCGATGACCGACACCGACACTGCCAATGTTGCAGCAACGGTCGCTCAGGTGAAGCAGCTGGCCGATGCCGGTAGCGAGATTGTTCGCATCACGGTCAATAATGCAGCGGCTGCTCAGGCAGTACCCGAAGTCAGTAAGCGACTCGCCGATCTGGGTTGCAACGTTCCGCTTGTTGGCGACTTTCATTTCATCGGACACCGTCTGCTTCGAGACTATCCGGAATTGGCCAGCACGCTCGCCAAGTTCCGCATCAATCCTGGAAATGTCGGGCGTGGTGTTCGTCACGATGAAAATTTCACACAGTTCATAGAAATTGCAAGAGATCTCGGAACACCGGTACGAATCGGAGTTAATGCAGGAAGTCTTGACCCTGATGTTATGGCCGACAAGATGGACGAAAATTCGCGTCTCGTCGAGCCATTGAACTCCGAACAGGTCGAGAACAGAGCGCTTGTCGAAAGTGCACTTTCGAGTGCCGAGGCGGCTCTGGATATTGGGCTAACACCGAACCAGATTATTATTTCTTGTAAGGTTTCTCGGCTTCCGCAAATGGTCGCTGTTTATCTGGAACTATCGGCGAAATCTAACTTCGCACTGCATCTTGGGCTGACTGAAGCGGGTATGGGGCAAAAGGGTATCGTAACAACAACAGCAGCTTTGAGCATTTTGTTGGAAGATGGAATAGGCGACACGATACGTGCCTCGTTAACCCCTGAGGTTGGTGGGGATAGAACGAAGGAAGTTCGGCTCTGTCAGGATATCTTGCAGGCAGTTGGGCTTCGACGATTCCGTCCGTCTGTAACCGCATGCCCCGGCTGCGGTCGAACAACTTCAATCGTATTCAGGGAACTCGCTCAAGATATCCAAACTCACATCGATGCGAAACTTGCTGACTGGCGTTCACGTTACCCTGGTTCAGAATCGCTTCAGGTGGCAGTCATGGGCTGTGTGGTCAACGGGCCGGGCGAGTCGAGAGCCGCCAATATAGGTATCTCGCTTCCCGGGGCGGGGGAAGATCCACGAGCACCAGTTTTCGTTGACGGACAACGGGTGAAATTCCTGTCTGGTCCGAACATCGCAACCGACTTCATCGACATGGTCGAAAACTACGTAGAGACCACGTTCAACGTCTAGACCTTCCCCCATCTTGGATAACGGTCAATCCACCGGCCTTGCAATAAGGCGTGGCGTGGCGTTAGCTCAGTTTGACTGCTGTGCCGTAGGCGAGAATTTCTGACGCGCCAGTGGCGATCATCGAGGTCGTGTATCGAACACCAACGATAGCGTCAGCGCCGAGTGTTTCTGCAAATTCGGCCATTCGGCGAGTCGCCATTTCGCGGGTCTCAGCCTGTAGACGTGCGTATTCGGCAATCTCCCCACCGACTATATTTCGTAACGCCGCGAGGATGTCCTTACCTGCGTGGCGTGCTCGAACCGAGTTGCCACGAGCAAGCCCAAGGATTTCAGTGATATCTCGGCCGGGAACGTCTTGGATTGTGGATATGATCAATGCACACCTCGTTTCATACTTCTGTCCGTCAGGAAACGTAAATCTGAGCACTACTTCTAACTGCCTCAAATTAACAAAATTCAAATCGATTTCCGGTGCTACAACATGGGCTCTTCGTAAGGAATTCAGTTTCTCCTCGTGAGCCGGTATGGGTAACATACTGTCCGCACAGGCTCGGGTCTAGTCAGGCGACTGGATAATAGACGGATGACATCACAGACTGTACTTTCAGGTGAATTAATTGAATTTGAACTGGCACGAAATCGATCGATTCTTGATGGGCGAAGCATGGTCGGGCTCATTGATAAAACAGCATCTCAGTGAACTTGCCGATGTTATCGGATCACGATGGGGTGGATCACCTGAGGATCGCCGCGCTGCTGCTTACATCAGAGATCAGATGGAAGCAGCCGGTTTGGATAGATCAGAAATCGAACCGTTCACCCTCGACACGTGGAATCACGGCGAGGTCTCGATTACGCTACCTGATGACAGTAATCGCAAGATATCGTCGATGCCATTCCTACGTTGTATGGCGATAAATGTAACGACGCCATTGTTAGACGTTGGTCATGGCTCTCCACATGAAATAGATGCATTGGGGGGGCGAGTAAAGGGGGCGGTCGTTCTTGCTTCGATTTCACCTGAACCGTTCACAGCAGCTGAGCCGTTCACCG
>JABMNN010000097.1 GCA_013204545.1 Chloroflexota bacterium
CATTTTGCGAGATCGGCTGGTCGACTACATCATGCCGGACGTTGCCTGGTGTGGCGGCATTAGTGAGTTTCGGAGAATCGCTGCCATGGCCGAAATTCAGTACATACCCGTTAGCCCACACGATGCTCTGGGACCGATCGCAATAGCAGCGTCGTTCCAGTCATCCATGGCCATTCCGAACCTGTACCGCGAAGAGTGCTTACACACATGGTTTCCGGCATTTGAAAAGATAATCACCCCATCGTTCGATGTCCGAGATGGCTCGATCTATCCGAATGGCCGACCCGGACTGGGTATTGAGTTAATCCCCGGGGCGATTGACGAGTTCAGGGTCGATGTCGACTCACCCGAGGTGCAACCCGGATGGCTAAACAACGCAAATAATGCAACTGGAGGGTGGGTTAATACAGACGAGTAGATACAACTACATGCTCTTTGGCGGTGATGTCAGTTTCTAATTCTCTTGCCTCGCCACGGTAGGTAGGTGGTGCTCAACGGCGTAAGGTCGCAGCCAACGTGCATCGGTCGAGACCGTAAATATCGGTGTGATTCCTCTGAGAACACCCTCACAACGATTTCACGGCGAGATACGCTCGCTGGACATAAACTTTCGAACAGATTTACTCTTGCGCCCCGCTAATCGACGCGACGCGCTACCTAGAGATCGGAGAACGAAGTGGCTGACCAGAAAAAATTCCTGTTATCTGAAAACGATATTCCTAAGCAGTGGTACAACATTCAAGCCGACCTGCCGAACCCGGTAGCTCCCGCGCTGCACCCTGGAACCGGACAGCCTGCAGGGCCTGAAGATTTCGCACCGCTGTTCCCAATGGAACTCATCATGCAGGAGGTCAGTCAGGATCGATGGATCGACATTCCAGATCCTGTGCGAGAGATGTACAGAATGTGGCGACCTACGCCGCTTATTCGAGCAACCGGTCTCGAAAAAGCTTTGGGGACTCCAGCAAAAATCTTCTATAAGTACGAAGGCGTCAGCCCAGTTGGTAGCCACAAACCCAACACGGCGATTGCTCAGGCGTATTACAACAAGATCGAAGGCACGAAGCGAATCGTCACTGAAACGGGTGCTGGTCAATGGGGGAGCGCTCTGGCATTTGCATGTCAGCAATTTGGTCTCGAATCCAAGATTTATATGGTGAAAGCGAGCTTCAATCAGAAGCCGTATCGCAAATCGATGATGCAGACGTGGGGTGGAACCGTAACTGCCAGCCCTAGTGAAGAGACTCAGGCAGGTCGAACGATTCTGGCCGGAAATCCTGACTCACCCGGATCACTTGGTATTGCTATCTCAGAGGCTGTTGAAGTCGCTGCAGGCGACGATTCAACCAAGTACTCGCTTGGTTCCGTACTGAATCACGTTCTAATGCACCAGACAGTTATCGGGCAAGAAGCCGTCATGCAGATGGAAATGGCAGGTGCCTACCCTGACATTGTTATCGGCTGTGCGGGTGGTGGATCAAACCTCGCAGGAATCTCGTTCCCGTTCATCGCCGATAAGCTAGCTGGAAAGTCGAATACTCGATTTATCGCAGTCGAACCGGAAGCCTCGCCTTCCCTTACAAAGGGCCAGTTCGCCTACGATTTCGGCGATGCCATTGGTATGACCCCTCTACTCAAGATGCACACTCTGGGCCATACGTTTGTGCCGAACCCGATTCACGCAGGTGGTTTGCGATATCACGGTATGGCTCCGCTTGTGAGCGCGCTGTTTGACGCAGGTGTCTATGAAGCTCGTGCCTACCACCAGAATGCCTGTTTCGAAGCGGCCGTCTTGTTCGCAAGCACTGAGGGAATCATCCCTGCTCCAGAACCAACACATGCTATAAAAGCCGCGATAGACGAAGCTCTGGTGGCGAAAGAAACTGGCGAAGAGAAGAACATCCTGTTCCATTTGTGCGGGCATGGCCATTTGGATCTTTCGGCGTACGACAGTTACTTCGCAGGCACCATGGTCGATTACGCGCTGCCTGAGGAAGCAATTGCCGAGGCAATGAAGTCAGTTCCACAGATGGGTTAGAAATCCAAGTTCAGGTTTTTGCAACTGAATATGAAAAGGGGTCGATAATTATCGACCCCTTTTTTACTTGCTGGAATGTTCAAACTCGAAACTTACGCGTTGAACGCGCCGATTATTAATCCGCTGAGAGTTATTCCAATAGCGGTGTTCAGTTCATTGATAACCGCCAGGCGAATCGGTTGTTGACCGAATAGATAGTGCGGAACGGCATTCCCGGCAGCGATGCCGAACCCGATTACTGCACCGACTACGAGGCCTTCTTCGAGGCCGCCGCCAATGTTGCCGATTATCAACGCCAGAGAGATCGTGGCAATAATCAACAAAACGACCATGCCGCCAAAGGTTTTCACCATGTTGGCCGACTTGATCGTCTCATCGGTCATTCCCATGTCCTCTTTCCACATTGGAAGGAGTCCTTTCGGGCTGTACGAGACGAATCCGAGCGCCATGTTTGCTGCAAAGGCGACAATAACCGCGATCCAATTAAGATCAGCCCAGCCCCATTCGAATCCCATAATGTTTATCCTCCAGAATTTTTGAAACGTGCGAGATCACGCACGATCAATGATGTAATTCGATCTTCTTTGATGTTCAGTCTGCGTTGCAGCAAGAAAGCGAAACAATTTTTACGCATTTCTACGATCTAGATACATGTCATGCTTGACTTGATTCGGAATCACGAGCAACTAGCTACACTGATCAACAAAACAAGATTCTGCCTAACTCGACAATTCGTTCCGGTGAGTCAGCGATGCTGAATTAAGTTCTGCATGACAATTGGAGGTTCTAACTGGCACCGTCGCTGGTAAAGTGTCGTGCTATGGAACCTTCGTTACCAATCCCGAGAACATAAGCCTTGTCGTACACCCACATCTTCGCCGGAAACACCTTCGATAGAGGCGACCACGAACGTCGTGACGAGGAGATGCTCAAGAAGATGATCCGGCAAGAGAACACGAAGTTGCTACCGTTCCACAAACTGATGCCGCTCGTACGCCGTGAACAGCAGGCAGAGTTGGCGTGGATCGGACACGAATTCCTCGATGATCTGCCGGAAGAAGCAGGCGGCCCAAAATTCCTTGGGTTCGATGCCGAGCGAAACCCTTACTTTGCCGTAGATATCTCGAAGGTTGAAGACCCTTCGTCAATCGCTGCGATTTCACCCGGTGCATCGTTCGAGGACGGCCGTGCCGCAGCAACGGATATTTCGCAAGAACAGTCCGGAATTCTGGCCCAGGCACGATCAAATCTTAATTGGCACGCCCAACACCGCTTTTGTTCGGTATGTGGCAACGAATCGCAGAGTTTCAGGGGTGGACTTATGCGGCAATGCCCTAACTGCAAGTCACAGCACTTCCCTCGAACCGACCCTGTCGCAATCATGCTCGTCTACAAGGGCGACAAGTGTGTGATGGGACAAACGCTCGCTCGCCAGAACTCAACGTTCTACTCATGTCTCGCTGGGTTTATGGACCAAGGCGAAGCGATCGAAGAGGGTGTTCGGCGCGAGGTGATGGAAGAAGCCGGACTCAAGGTCGGCAAGGTCACCTACCACTCGTCGCAACCCTGGCCATTCCCGTCGTCACTGATGATCGGATGCCATGCAGAAGCAATATCCGACGAGATCGTTGTTGATCCGGGTGAAATGGCCGATGTTCGCTGGTTCACAAAGGACGAGGTGAAGCTCACGCTCGAAGACAAGCTCGAAGGAGTGAACATTCCCGGACCAATCGCCATCGCCCACCACCTGATCAAAGCATGGGCGTACGACACCGCTAATATTTAGGTGGAGTGAGAACTGGTTGTCACCGAAGTACATACAGACCAAAAGTGAGCTTGTCGATCAGCTGGCCGACCAGATCGCTGGATTGAACGTGTCCATTGAGGCCTTTGACCGTGGCACTCGCAGCGAGGCGAAGAGGCTGGCGAGTCTGTGCGTGTCCTAGTTCACGACACCGGATCTTCTCAGTCTCTGTTCGGGTTGCTAGGGATGAAGCAAAATGATTTTTTCAGTGCTTCAATTCCCTGGAATCACAACAACCCGATCAGCCATAACGGACTAATCGGAATTTCGATGGTTCTAGGGCAGTCCGCCGAATTTTTCGCTCCTCTCGATGAGGAAATCCCTAGTATCGAACATCGTTGGATTAAATTTGACGAGTCGTGGAACGAAGTAATTTTCGTTGATCGGGAACGCCGAACAGTTACACGTAGTGAACTTGTACGGTTCATTGCCAACAAAGATGGCGGGGCCCATGTCGATCCGCTTCTCCAAGAAATTTACGCTGATCTATCAAGGGGCAATTCCCTCGGATGGACATAGAAAATTGAATCTACAACTAAGACAATTGAGCGACCTCATTTACATGCGATGAGACAGATCGCTCATGAGATCCTGCGGACTATCGATCCAGGAATGCCACCGACAATCCCGGCTAAGCCTGAAGGTGGGTTTAAGGCGATTGGCATGCAATTGACTGTTAGTGATGGCAAGCCTGGCAATGGCCATCCCAGTGTTACAAAGGTCGGCAGGAACCAACCTTGCCCCTGTGGAAGCGGTAAAAAATACAAAATATGTGCGCTTGCGCTCACATAGTTCTAAATCTGGATCGGGCTGAACTGGTCATACTCACCACTCGTAAACCACCACCTCACTCGATGAATTCGAGCCAGTTGCCTTCGGGATCACGCGCGTAGACTATTCCGTGTCTTGACCCATCTTCATTCTGGCGAATGATCGGGTTTGTCACGAATTCGATTCCCTTTGCTGAAAGATCGTGGTGCGTCTTCTCGATGTTCTCGACGTTGAAGCAGATGTGGTTTGTGCCTACTCGGGTCATGTTGTTGTCGCGCTCTACAGACTCGGGCTCGTGGTACTTCACAAGTTCGATGCGGTAACCATCTTTAAATCCAACGAACACCAACGTTCGACGTGAACCGGCAATTCCGGTGTGATTACCTTCAGGTGGAGCATTCGATTCAACCCGATTAAATTCACTTAAGCCAAGATCGTCACAGTAAAACCTGACCATCTTTTCGAGATCGCTAACTACGATCCCGGTGTGATTGAATCCCGATACCAACCGATCCTCCTACCCAGGCAGAACATCCTTGAACAGCCTGAGCATGTTGCCTCCAGCTATCATTTCGATCTCCGCAGCAGTGAAACCTGCCCCGACCAGCGGATCCCACAGGTTCGGTAGTTCGCTCGAATCTTCGAGTCCCTTCGTCCACGTCAGGTCTTCCTGATTGGTGTTTCGCAAATACGGAACGTCACGCGTCGGATCACCAAGCACCCAATCTGGACCTAGCCCGACAACATCGATTCCGCCAACATCGGCAACGTACCTGATTTGCCTTACAACATCAGATATTTCAGCTTGGGGGCCGTTTGCTCCCAAGACCAACCGCGAACAGAAGTGCATCCCAATCACACCACCATTTTCTGCCATCGCACGAATCTGGTCGTCCCACAAATTTTGTGATTTATCAGCAATCGCACGACCGCCAGAATGTGAGTTCAATATCGGCTTTGAAGTCGCTTCAAGGGCATCCAGAATAGTCTGTGGAGCCGAGTGTGAAACATCGACAATCATCCCGCGTTCATTCATATTTTCGATCGTCGTACGCCCAAAATTCGTAAGACCCGGCTGCGTAGGATCGTGTTCCTGATCCTGAGATGCGCTCAACTTGTTCGGCATCGCCCAGTTGAATTGAACGTGTCGCAATCCAAGCTGAAACCAAGCATCAAGTAGATCTGGATCAGAACCAAGTATCTTTCCGCCTTCGTTGCCCGCGATAACTGCCAGCTGCCCCATGTGACGAGCGGTTTCGAGGTCACGAAATTCCCTGACAATACGAACGTTATTTTCAGGCTCGCTCGCAACCGCGTGCAAATTAGTTAACGCACCAAGACCACGATCGCGGAAACCGTCGTAGCTATCGTAGGCGTGGTCGTACTCTTCTTTCGTCGGAGCATCGATCCATGAATCGACCGTTAGGTGGACGATCTTGCCACTCACGCCACCAGCGAGATCACGTTGAAAATCTTCTGCTCGCTGCATGTGATCGTGGGCGAGATAAACCGGGAAGTCTGGCACTAGTTATTCCTCAAGATCCAATAGGCTTACAAGACCGTTATGCCAGTCGTAGCCGTGGGGTCGACGTTCGGCGTTAATTGCCGGGCTAGACCAGTAATACAGCACAAGCGAACGAGCTGGGGAGTGGAATTCCTCCAACGTGTTACCAAAATAATCGGTGAGGCGCCCAAGATACTGACCCGACTCGACCATTTCGCCTTCTTTTATGGCGGGATGCCAAACTCCAGATTGTTCGGAATTTATCTGCGAACGATTGCCCTTCAGTAGTTTTTGGCGAGGTCGTGCAGGGCTGCCATCGAGCATTTTCATTGTTTGGAGGGCGGCGATATAGCCATCGAAGTGAGTTGCAGTGTCTGCTTCGGTCGGCACACCGTTCTTACCACACTCCACCCATATGTTAGCGATTCCAGCGTTGAGCAAAGCTACACAGAAAGGCGGAATGGAAGACAGTTCATGTCGAGGTTCGACGTATTCGACTTCGAACCCACGTGCCAGCTCAAGAGATCGACTACTCAATTCATTAGCACCTCGCATTGGTACCGGAACCCACGACATGAGCGACTGCGCCATTTCGCCAGCATGAGAGTCTATTAAGTATTCAGAATCCTTCACTACATCGAACAGCGTGTCGATCAGCATATCGCTGTAGGTACCGCCGGGATTTCCGGGTCTGATGAAGTGGACTTCCTTCTGATCGACCGGACTTAGCTGCATGTTGCGATCCATGAACGCTCGAGTCGAGATCACCGGAATCACCAGTAATGTCCCTGATAATTCGTCAGCCTTCACATCTGAAATGAGTTTTTGGGCAGCAAGAATTCCCGAGTACTCACCAGCGTGCATGCCCGACATCACAGTCATTTGTGGTCCGGGTTTGGTGCCTTTAATGCGCGCCACTGGTATCTCGATAGTCTCACCCGAAGAGTGAGTACGTGTGACGGTCAGCTCTTCGAGGCCAGGGTCAGGTGACCAAGACCATGCGAGCTGCTCCAAATCGACTGTTCTCGGTTGCATTCGTGTCGGTTCTCCGTAGCGTTGCTAAACTTGCGCCGCCCAAGCATAAATCGTATGACGCGCTCGTGCATCCGTGCGATCCGCAATCACAAGGAACTCTCGTGAAAATCAAGTCCATCAAAGCAGTTCACGTAAAACTGCCTCAGCCATCGCAAATCACGCCGTCACGTCGAGACTCTTGGAACAAGTCTGCGAAACGGGCAATGCCAGCGAACATGTACCCGGAATTTTCAGGCATGCCGGGCGAAATGCCGGGTGGAGGACTTGATTCTGTTTGGGTGCAAGTAGTTGCCGAAGATGGAACTTGGGGACTCGGACAAGCCGCATTCGGCGAACCAGTGGCAGCGTTCGTAAATAATGTAATTGCTCCTATTTTGGAGGGGCGAAATTGCCTTGCTATCGAGCACCTGAACGACTTAATTCTTCGTGTTTCAAAGCGATTCGGAACGTCGGGAACTGCCTCAACAGCCATGAGCGGAGTTGATCTCGGGCTTTGGGATCTCAAAGGTAAAATCTACGGGCTTCCCGTGTACTCGCTGCTCGGTGGACCTGTTCGAGATTCGATCACCTGTTACGCGACTTCGGATGATCTCGATTGGTCACAAGAACTCGGATTCACCAAATTCAAGATCACCAATCCATCTCACTACTCTGAAGGTGATGCGGGAATAAGGGCGGTTGTCGAGGATGTGGCACAGGCTCGCGAAAAAGTTGGTGCTGAACACGATCTCATGATTAATCCGGTGATGTCGTACAACGTCGAATTCGCGCTCAGACTTCTTGAGCAGCTCAAGCCATACAACCTGCGCTGGTTCGAAGAGCCGCTCGTACCGACCGACACCGACGGGCTTGCCCATTTGCGAAGATCGGCTCCGTGGGTTGCCATCGCAACGGGTGAAGACCATCACGGTCGGCATGCGTTCCTCGATCTCGTCGAGAAGCGTGCTGTAGATATCTTGCAACCCGATCTCACATGGGGCGGCGGCATGACCGAGGTTATGAAAATTCACACCATCGGTGAAGCCGCCGGAATCGCAACGATTCCACACGGTGGAGCGAACAATCCATTCGGACAGCACTTCGCCATGGCAGCCACTGAATCGCCAATGGCCGAATACTGGATGGGCACCGATCCGGGCGTTCCACTCGAAGAAACAATACGAATTCCCGGCACAGCCATTCCCGTGAACGGCAAAATTGTGCCTTCAAGCCAACCTGGATTCGGTATGGAGTTCGAGCCGAGCGATATTTCAGATTGGGGGTCGAACTAGCATGAAGATCAAAAGCGTTCGATGCGTGCAGATCAACAAACCTGCACCTCCCATCCGACCCAACACCAAGCCAGGCTGGAACACCTACGCGATTCGATCGCAGCCGATAGCTCGCTACTCCGAGTACATAAGGGTCGATGGCAACAAGCCGGGGCAGTCTGGAACAGCATGGGTTCAGATCACTGCTGAAGACGGAACGTTCGGACTCGGCTCATTTGCCCACGGATCTATGGGTGCTTCTGTGGTTGATTATTTGATTGCGCCTCTAATCGAAGGAAAAGACGTACTTGCGACAGAACTAATTAACGATCAAATCTGGCGAATGAACGAAGGTTTCCAAGGGGGAATTGCAACAGCCGCACAAAGCGGAGTCGATCTTGCTTTGTGGGACCTCAAAGGCAAGCTATTGGGTCGACCCGTCTACGAACTAATCGGCGGGCCTTCACGCGAACACGTAGAGCTATACGCAACGGGTGACGACATCGAATGGATGCGCGAATTAGGCTTCAGTCGGTTCAAAATCAGCAATCCGTTTTTCTACGAGGAGGGCTCTGAAGGACTTTCCAAGCTAGAAGACCACATCGCAAGCAAGCGTGAAATCGCCGGTGACGATGCTGAACTCACGTTTAATCCGGTTATGTCGTTTAATGCCGATATCGCTCTCAGGGTCGCCGAGCGACTCAGGCCTTACAACCTCCGTTGGTTCGAAGAACCGCTGTCACCGTGGGATCTTGAGGGTCACAAAGAACTCAAGCGCGCAATGACATGGACGGCGCTTGCAACAGGCGAGCACCACTACGGTCGAAAGCAGTTCCAGCAGCTAGTCGCCGCACGTGCGGTCGATATTGTTCAGCCAGATATTGAGTGGGCGGGTGGGCTTTCTGAAGTCCTCAAAATCTACACGTACGCCGAAGCTGCCGGAATCGAAACGATCACTCACATGGGCGCCAACACGGCTTGGGGCCAGCACTTTGCCTACGCCATGCCGGAAACCACGCTCGCCGAGTGGTTCATGGATACAGACGTTGGACAGCCTTTAGCCGACAAACTAATGCCGGGTGTACCGGCACCAGTGGATGGCAAGGTAGTGCCTTCTAACGCGCCGGGTTTCGGACTAGAAATCCCCGAAGATTGGATCGTACCGTGGGACTACGCAGACCAGAAACGAGCGGTGTACGACGCGCCTTAGTTGGTGCGGTGTTTATCTCGTCTCGTGAAAACTTGCCGATGAACAGTCATCGAAGAATAATGACTGACAATTTCGTTGATCGGTGCAAAATCCGTCTCTGCTACTTGAAATAACTCCGTTCTGAACTAAACTCCCGCCAGTCAACACCAGAGCCATGAGTTAGTAACGCCATGAACATCATCGACGCACATCCACATATTTACGCTGACGATCGCCAAAAATACCCGACCATCGACGATCCGTGGAATCCCGGTGAGCCGGCAACTGCTGAAGATCTGAAGTCGAAGATGAACGAGGCGGGCGTTGCCAAAGCCGTTTTCATCCAGACCAGCACGTTCTACGGCCACGACAATCGCTACGTGATGGATTCGACACGCCAATACTCTGAATGGGCGACTGGAGTCGTAACTCTGAGCCCCGACGATCCGCAGCATCTCGAAGTTCTCGAAGACGCAGTCCAAAACTACTCGGTTCGCGGCCTGCGAGGCACTAACGACCGAAACGGCAAGATCAGTTCGGTAAATGTAAAACGGCTTTGGTCGAAAGCACGTGATCTCGGCATCGTCGTGAATTGCATGGTCATGGATGATCTTGACCGAGTTCCAGAAATCGAAGGATTAGCACGTGAACTAGACGATCTGAACATCGTGATAGACCACTGCTTTATGCTCAACACAGTTCGCAAAACCGAAGATTCGCTGCAGGCACTTGAACGTCTCACAAAACTCCCTAACGTGCACGCCAAACTCACCAGCGGTACGCACGGTTCGGCGCGTGTCTATCCGCATGAAGATATGCATGCCCCGCTGAAACGAGTGATCGAGGCGTTCACACCGCAACGATGCGTGTGGGGATCGAACTTTCCGAATGCCCTGTGGTCGAAAGGCACCAGTTACGCTCAAAATTTGGCGCTTTTCACTAGTGAAATCGGACTTTCGATTTCCGACCGAGAGGCGATCTTGGGCGGAACCGCCGAACGACTCTGGTTCTCGTAATCGCAATTCCGCATCACCGACCGCCATTAGCGCCAAGTAAACTTTGACGCCACACATGACTACGACCCAACCTCAGCAACGCCCTATATTCAAGCGCCCTCTTGCCATTCACGTAATGGCAAAACCCAGCGGTGCTATTTGCAATATCGACTGTACATACTGCTTCTATCTTGAAAAAGAGAAGCTGTACCCAGATAAAGCACGTGGTTCTTGGAAGATGGGGGATACCGAGCTTGAGGCGTACGTAAAGCAGTACATCGAAGCGAACGATATTCCAGTTGTGAATTTCGCCTGGCAGGGCGGTGAACCGACGCTTCTAGGAATCGATTTCTATCGCAAAGCCGTTGAACTTCAAAAGCAGTACGCTGGTCGAAAGCAGATCACGAACGCATTTCAAACGAACGCAATTCTCATCGACGACGAATGGGGTGAGTTTCTCGCCGAGAATAAATTCTTAGTCGGTGTTTCTATCGACGGACCTGAAAGTATTCACAATCGATACCGTGTGGGTCGAGGCGGCGAACCGACCTGGCACAAAGTGATGGCTGGGATCGAGGTGCTGAAGAAGCACAAGGTCGAATTTAATACCCTGACTGTGTTGCACAAGCACAACGCCGATCACCCGAAAGAGCTTTACGAATTCCTAACTCGAGAAGTCGGCAGCCACTTCTTACAGTTCATTCCTATCGTAGAGCGAGTTGCCGATAAGCTTCCTGCCCACTTCCTGCAACTCGTAGGACCAGAATTCCGTGATGGTGCGACCGTTACCGAGTGGTCGGTCGGATCTGAACAGTACGGTAATTTCTTGAATGGCATTTTTGATCAATGGGTTCGAAAAGATATCGGCCAATACTTCATTCAGGTTTTCGACACGACTCTAGCCGGATGGATGAATCAAAACCCCGGCCTGTGTATTTTCGCTGAGACGTGTGGCGACGCCATGATCATCGAGCACAACGGCGATGTTTACTCGTGCGACCACTTCGTTTACCCCGAGTACAACCTCGGCAACGTCGCCGACACGACCATCCGAGAAATGGCAGAAAGTCCTGAGCAGCGAAAGTTTGGAACCGATAAGCGAGACACCCTTCCTGACTACTGCCGAAGCTGTGAATTCAAACAAGTCTGCAATGGCGGTTGCCCGAAACAGCGGTTCATCAAGACGCCAGACGGCGAAGATGGTCTGAACTACTTGTGCGCCGGTTACAAGAAATTTTTCGGGCACACACGGCCGTATATGAACGCCATGGCCAGCGAGCTGCGCAGTGGTCAGCCAGCGTCAAACATAATGGCAAAAGCAGGAGCTATTCCTGCGATGTCAGACGATCCCTATGCAGGAGTAGGTCGAAACGACATGTGCCCCTGTGACTCCGGCAAAAAGTTCAAACGCTGCCACGGAGCGAATCGTTAATTCAAAGCCTTAACCCCAAGGTCGCCTAGCAGGTTAGAATTCCACGGGTTAATTCAAATTGCCCGATTACTATTCATCACTTTTGGGAAGCAACTCCAATGGAACTCAGAACCAACCGCGCCAAGCAGAAACTAGCTAAAGGCGAAATCGTAACAATCGTCAGCGGAATTACACACCCAGATGATATCGATGCGGTTGGCCCAATCGGTTTCGATGGAATCTGGCTCGAAGGAGAGCACGGTGCAACCGAAGCCGCCGAGCTCGGAAACCTGACTAGAGCGTGTGATATATGGGGCATGACTTCGGTCGCTCGAATCAACCTGAACGAACAGGGGCTCATCTACCGAACGCTCGATCGTGGAGCCCAAGCAATCGTAGTTCCGCACGTGAACAACGCTGCCGAAGCACGAAATGTTGTCGAAGGTGGCAAGTTCACTCCTAAAGGCAAGCGAGGAATGTTCACCAGTCGACAGGGGCTCGGCGTCGATAACTACCTCCACAAAGCCAACGACGAAACAATGCTCATTGTTCTGATCGAAGACATCATTGCGTGGGAGAACCTCGACGAGATCATTGCTGTCGACGATATCGACGTGTTCTTTGTCGCTCCTTCCGATTTCGCAGCTTCAATGGGTCACATGGGCGACCTGCAGCATCCTGATGTAGTCGCGAAAATCAATGACGCTCTCTCTCGAATCGTCGCCGCGGGACGAAACGCAGGTGCTCTTGCGACAAACGAAAACGTTGCAGCTTACGTAAAATTGGGCGTCAGGTTCTTCATGACAGGAGCCGGACCATGGATCACAAGCGGCTTCAATCAGTTCGTTGCCAACGCAAACGCTGCAAAAAAGTAGAATATTAGTAGTTACTCAGCGGTAATCGCGGCGAGCGGCCATAAGCTATGTCAGAGCTCAGACCAAAACCAAGAAACGAGAATCTTCGAATTGAAAAGTGTGATGCCCAAACGGATGCTGGTTGTGGCGGGAATGCTCGCTCTGATAGTTCTGAGCGCGTGCCAAGCAGCTGGAAAGAATCCTGAAAACATAGCAATTCCGGTAATTCCACCAACCGTTGACATTTCCTTGTGCCAAAACGAATTCTATCCAGTGGGATCACCGGTTTTTGAAGATGTTTCACACGATCAACTCTTCGGATCCGCGGATGAGATCAAAATTCTTGACCTTGTGGTCGGTGAGGGTGATTCACCCAACATCGAAGACAAAGTAACCGTGAAATACACTGGCTGGCTCGATGGAGGTTGTGTTTTTGACTCTACCTACGCACGTGGTGAAGATGCCAATCTTTTGCTTGTCACTCTGATTCCAGGGTGGCGACAGGCGATGGCCACGATGAAGCCCGGCGGTGTTCGCCGAGTCGAAATTCCGGCGCCCCTTGCCTACAAAGAGCTTGGTTCGCCCCCTGTTATTCCAGCAAACGCCACTTTGACCTTTCAGATTGAACTTGTAGACGTCTTAACACCCAGACAGGCCATTGCAACTGCTACTGCTATAGCAGCCAATGCCACAGCGACTCCAGTCCCTACAGCAACGCCCGAAGGAGGGCCAATAGTGTCTTGTGACAACCCTGGTTACCCAGAATCTGCTCCACAATACGATGCTGTAACTGACGACCAGTACTCTGCCGAGCCATCTGGCATTCGTGTATTCGACTTGAAGGTCGGCGACGGCGGCACTGTTGACCCAAGCAACACGGTCGACGTGCACTACACCGGCTGGCTTGTTGCTGACGGATGTGTATTCGACTCTTCGTACTCACGTGGGGCGTCAGTTTCGTTCCCTGTTGGCGGCGTAATCCCTGGATTCCGTAACGCTATTCTCGGCATGAACGTTGGCGGACAGCGACGTGTATACATTCCAGCAGATCAGGGCTACGGAGCTCAGGGCGCTGGCGGGGCAATTCCACCAAACGCCGATCTCGTATTCGACATCGTTCTCGACAGCGTTCGATAGGTCTAACACGACCGATAACAACGAAAAGCCCTCTCCTGATTGGAGAGGGCTTTTCGCGTCCAATAAGAACACGATCCACTTCTTTAGTTTTCGGCCCCTCTTCCTTACGGAGGAGGCTATTGGGTAGACTACAGTTGTGACCAAGTCACGCTAGTGGCGCCCGGAGTAATGACGCATGAAAATCACCAAAGTTGAAACTATCCACGTCGACGAGTTCTGGCAGATGTGCTGGGTTCGTGTACACACTGATTCGGGCGAGATCGGACTTGGTGAAACGTGGTATTTGCCCAAATCGGTAGCAGCGGTAGTTCACGAAATATTTGGCCCAACACTGATAGGTCGAGACCCCATGGATCGCGAAGGCATCTGGGACGAACTATTCAAGCTCTCCGGGATTTTCACGTACTCAGGAGCCGAACTACGAGCGTTATCGGCAATCGACATCGCACTCTGGGACGTCGTGGGCCAAGCACTCGATCAGCCGATCTACAACCTGTTGGGTGGTAAATCTCGCGACAAAATACGCATCTACAACACAATCGGCAGTTATGGCGACTGGCAGGACAACGAGTTCGAGCAGCGCGACCCCGTGGGATTTCTTCAAAGCCTGATCGACGAAGGAATTACCGCCGCAAAGGCGTACTACATGGCTCCCTACGCCGCCGAATCGGGCGGAAATTTCGTTTCAGCAAAGCAGATCAAAGAAGGACTCGCCCCCCTCGCTAAGCAACGCAAGGCATTGGGCGATCAGATCGAAATCGCCCATGACGGTGGTGGACAGTGGGCGTTGGCTCCAGCAATTCGCATCACGCAAGCGATGGACGAGTACGACCTGATGTGGCAGGAAGAGATGATTCATCCTGTGAACGTCGAGACGCATCTAAAACTTGCACAGGAAACGAAAACACCAATCTGCGCTGCCGAACGACTCATGACTCGATACGAATTCCGTGAATACATCGAAAAAGGTGCAGCCGAAATCGTGATGCCTGATCTGATATGGACTGGCGGAATTTCGGAGACGAAGAAGATCGCAACGATGGCCGATACCTATCAGACTCCAATCGCTCCACATGACTGGACGGGTCCGATCAACGTATTCGCCTGCGCTCACATCTCGATGAACGTCCCGAACGTGATGATTCAGGAAACCAATCGTGCCTACTACCGGGGTTGGTACGACAAGTTCATTGAGCCGAATATCGTGATCAAGGACGGCTATTTACTTGCGCCCGAAGGACCCGGTCTGGGAACACGCCTGAAGGCCGACGTCTTCAACCGCTCCGACATTCACGTAGAAGAAACCACCGAGGCCCGAGTATGGGAGCCGGTCGGATTCAATGACCCCGGCCAAAAAGTAGCCAACTTCTTCTCGCCAAACGTGCCTGAAGGTAACTGATAGTGATCCAAAAGCTCACAACAATCGCCCTCGCGCTTATAGGCTTCACCAAAACAGTCGCCTGCACCTTCTCACGCTCAATTAAGTAGCCACCCGCTCGATATCGCAGAATGCCCACTCACTACCTCTCCATCGATGTCGGCTCGACCTCGGTTACTGCCGTGATTATCGATATCGAGTCGAAGTCGGTTGTAGGATCGTCAACGATTGCCAACACAGCCGAAACCACCTCAGCCCAAGACAAGAAGATCGGCCGGTCTGAGTGGGATCTTGAGCGCATGGCCGATCTTGCTATCGGCAACGCCGCAAGCCTCATCGAACGCACAAAAGCGCAGCCAACCGCAATCGGAATCACCGGTCAGCAACAAGGGTTGCAACTGCTCGATAGCGATCTCAACACAGTAGGCAGCTTCATTTCGTGGCAGGATCAGCGGTCGAAAGATCTTCTCTCTGGCGAACTCCGCACCTATCTCGACGTTATGGGCGAACTAGGCGGTGCTGTGACAGAAGAAAACGGACTTCCGGCGTTTGAAAACACAGGATGTCCGATTGTTACCGGCTACACGGCTCCCAATCTCTACTGGCTCAAAGCCAACGATGAACTCCCATCGAATGTCGCTAATATTCACGGAACAACCGCTCCTGAATTCGTCGTAGCGCGACTAACGGACACCCGACCCGTCAGTGACCCGACTGACGCCGTGAGTTGGGGTGTTTACGACCTAAACAAGATGGGTTGGAATTACGACCTCATCGACTCGCTTGGCCTAAGCCGCTCTCTGTTTTCTAACCTCGCCGAATCTTGCACCCCTGCAGGTCAACTAACCGAAGCCAAAGCAAGCAAACTCGGCATCAAAGCGGGGATTCCAGTTTCCGTAGCTTCGGGTGATCACCAATGCAGCTTCGCCGGAACGGTAGCCGACTACGAAAACACAGTAGCTATCAACATCGGCACAGGGGGGCAAGCATCGGTCTACGTCGAAAATCCTACCCCCCGTGGATGGCTCGAACTTCGACCATTTATTCAAAGCGGATACCTGCTTGCTGGCGTAGGCGTAGTCGGCGGTCGCACTTTCCGCACTCTGAGAGATTTCTTCAACAACGCCAGCCGAGTAATCGCCGGGTACGAACTAGATCCAGACGTGCTGTACGAAAAATTGGTTGAACTTGCTGCCGTAGTTCCTGCCGGTGCTGAGGGTGTCGTGGTCGATCCGTTATTCACAGGATCCCGTAGCAACCCTCGAGCGAAAGCAGCGATACGGGAACTCACTCCCGGTACATTCACGCCCGGACACATTGCACGTGCGCTCTTTGAGGCTATGGCGGCCCAGCTTGCCGATTCGTATCGCGAGGCGGCGAAACTTGGAGCAGGCGAACGTTCGATGCTCGTCGGTTCCGGAAACGGCCTCAAACTAAACCCGGTTCTCAGAGAATCACTCGAATCCGAACTTGGTATGTCGCTCCAGCTTGGTCGACACAACGAAGAGGCGGCAATCGGAGCCGCGCTATGTGCAGCCGTCGCCGACGGCTCGTTTAATTCGATAGCCGATGCCAGCGCTGCGTTCACTGGGTAGAGACCGCACGCCGCGCTAAATTACGGCATGAATGGTTCGATATGGTGATCTGAACCACCAGCAACAAGACTCAGCTAACGTCAATCCTGTCTCAAAAAACGTAGCCTCTCTAACCGTTGGGCTTGATGACGAACTTCACGCCTTTGCCTTCGCCTGAATCGATGATCGCCTGTGGAACGTCCTGCAATTCGTAGCGACCCGAGATCACGCCATCAAGGTTCAACTTGTCGATCTCAACAGGAGTTCGAGCAAATACGTCACCGCGCCCAAATGCGCCTTTTAGGGTGACTTCTCGATAGTGAAGGTCGTACATATCGACCGGCAGCGGTGCTCCTTGTGGAACCACCCCAACCATCAGCACCTGACCACGTGGACGAACGACTTCAACACATTTGGCGACTAGCTTCGGCTGTCCAACGACTTCCGCAGCGATGTTCGCACCGTATCCGCCGTTGTGATCCTTGATGAACTCAGTGAGATCGCTCTCGGTAGGATCGTGAAGTAGATCGGCTCCGAACTGAGTAGCCATCTCACGTCGAGCGGCTACCGGTTCCGACATGACCATGCGCTCGACACCCCGACGTTTGAGAAACGCCAGAGTGAACAGTCCCATGATGCCGCCACCAATCACTACTCCGATGCCGTTGTCGTCAATACGCATCATTTCAGAGCCAGAAAGACAACACGATGCCGGTTCGGTCAAAGCTGCTTGCTCAAGGTCGAGAGTATCTGGAATTTTCACTGCCGATTGTGATGGAGCCGTTGCGTATTCAGCGAACATCCCAGAAGTGAGATCGGCGTTTTCGCAACGTGATTCCGACCAAGTTGTGCATGCCGAACAAACACCGCAGTGACTCGTGGTGTTCATAACGACACGTTCGCCAATTCGGCTCTTGTCGACACCTTCACCGACGTCCACGATCACGCCCGAGCCTTCATGACCAAGCACCTTCGGTGGCGTAGAAGGGAACAAACCCTGCGTGATGTGCACATCAGTACCACAGACGCCGATGGTATCGACCTTCACAACGACTCGTCCGGGTCGCGCTACGGGATCGGGCACCTGATCTAGAGTGAACTTACCGCCACCGTGCCAGGTCATTAGTCGCATCATCGGAATCGCCTCACTCTATTCGCTGCTCATTGGATATGCAGCGGATAGTAGGCGCAACAAGCCGCCAGTTCAACGTATTTGAACCCAATTATTCTGTAACGATCTCTGGTTACGATCCGACTCCGCACGTTTGTAGTGCAGCAAGAACTTGGTCAGATATCTTAGAAAGATCACCTGAGCTTGTTGCGATCACGGCACTTGCGAGAGCAGACGAATCAAGTTCGGTTGAAAGGCAGGTGAGTTGTTCGATAGTTAGATCGCTAACAGGGATCGCGGTAGCAGTAGGTTCTGCCGCAGGTTCGACCGGAATTGGCACGGCACCATCTCCAATTCCACCATTTGGCTCAACTGGAATCGAGATTCCACCACCACATTTTTCAAGAGCAGCTTGGAACTCGGCTTGGGGGGCACCTGTTGGGTCGCCAAGCAGTGTCAGTGCGCCTTCTCCCAGTTCGGCGGTTATACACTCGCGGAAATCTCCGATACCGCCTGTTAATCCACCACGTGCACCGCCGCGTTGACCACCACCAAAGATTCCACCACCGCCGAATCCACCCGCGTCTCCAACTGTAAATCCACATTTTTCGAATGCAGCGGTCGATTCCTCGGTAAGTCCAAGCCCGCTGCCTCTGCCTAGCTGGCTCAACGCATCTGCTCCGAGTTCATCGGTTATGCATTGGCGAATCTCAGGGTCAGCGATTCCGCTACCAACAAAGCCGCCGCCACCGAATCCACCACCGTCTGGTCGGCGAGCCTGTTCGATGCCACACGCAGCGTACGCGGCGGTCAAGTCGTCAATGTTGGTGGTTCGAAGAATACCTCGATCAAACTCACCTGACTCTAAGGTCACGTCCATCCCAAGTTCGCCTGCCAAACAAGCCTGAACAGCAGGGTCCGTGAAGTCGGTACGAGGAGCAAAGCCTGAAACAGCATCACCTGCATCAACTCCGCAAGAGTCGAGCATAGCGAGTTCTTGTGGTCCTAATCGCCCGAATAATTCAGGGCCGATCGCACCTGATTCGGGGTCGAAGTCGCCACCTAGTTGCTCGGTCAGACATTTCAGCACCTCGGGGTCAGCTAGTGCTTCTCTGATGCCCAACCCTGATGACGATTCATCACCAGCTATCTGAGAGGCGACTGTAGGCACAGGTGTTGGTGGCTCAGCAGTTGGCTTCGTAGCAGCGGTGTCACACGCTGCAGCGACAATGGCAATCATGAGAGCGAACGAGACCAGGATTGTGGTTCGTGAAATTCTAGGCATGGTGACTATTCGGGTTCCAAGAAACAAATATCGATCCGACAACGGTGCGCCGTAGGTTCGCGTGAACTAAGTACATTGATAATCACGGAAGGATCATTTTGAACATGCTAATCGTTAGGTGTTTAGGAAATGTGAAGATACGATTTTCTCATTGAAGTACGTTGAGTAAATCGGCACAGGCTTCGAGAGATTCGAGAGTCTCCTTGCCCTGACACATCAGCACCATGTTCCCAGCGACAACGTAGTCGTAATATTTCGGGAATCCGCACCGACCGACAGGATGATCACCGTTGGAATCGCAACGACGTCTCTCAGCAAGGCCTTCTTGCCAGCGTTGATCATCTGGGTATAACGAAACGCCAGTCCCCGTGGCTTCGTTCGCAAATTCAACACCTGCTGTTATCGCCGAATCATGAGAAAAGTAGAACCGCGCTTCATATTCGAGTCGTCTGTATGGATCGGCACCGTAGAAACCGTAGTGAGCTGCACTTGCCTCATCAAGGTCTTGCACGTCGTAGGTCTTTGACTTTTTGAAACCGGCAGATTCGAGATCAGAAATAGTGTACTTCCGTTCTGTGTCTTCAATTCTGGCGATCATGCCATCGACCGACATTCCAATACCGCAAGCATCAACCGCGCTAGAAAATTCCACTAGTATCTCGCCGCCAAGAAACTCGCCATAGCCATCGGCGAACGACTCTCCTAACTCTTTGACCATGCATTGCTCGTTTTGAGACGAACGGCTACCTGAATATTCGGCATCGCCGCTATCGTCACCTGAATTTACTCTTGAGAGTGCAGCCAACTCGTCTTGAGTCAGGCAAAGCACAAATTCCTGGATCGCCAGCTGCGCGGGCTGACTTTGTTCATCGTCGTCACCAATAACAAGATCAGCAAGCACTCCCGCCGGTAGATCACCTAACAGTGAGGCCGCACATGCCATCGATGATCCGCTAAACGTACCCAGTTCGCCTTGAATTTGACCCGCCAGAAAGCCAACTACAAATTCGTTCGAGAAGCATCCTGACATGATGTCGTTCTCGGCAACACTCAACTCGATCTCACCGGTAGCGAGTTCTTTAAGTCGCCCCTCGCCAAGCTCTCTTGTCAGACATTCAATATCTGCATCAGGCATTTGGGCGACGAATGCGTCGAAATTCAGCACGGGCGACTCCGTGATTATCGCAATAGCAGGCGTGGGAGTCGGAGCCGGAGTGGATGTTGGCGGCACAGCAGTCGGCTCTGCCACAGCACTCTCGCACGCGCCGAACACGACGGCCATTAGTAGAACGAATGAGATCAGAAATGAGCTGCGATTCACAGTATCCTCGATTTACGAACTGTCAGCTCAAATATTGCCTGATGTCGATTGTGACACAAAAGTTTGTTGCGATCATTTACGAACAAGAAGAACTCACGTGGGGTCACTCGTCAGAACTGCGAATGAACTCGTACCCCTATTCTGATTCGTTCCATTTGGCTATCGATGCGCGTATTGACTGTGGCACGCCAATGTTGGGTTCGTTCACTGCATCTGGCTCGGGAGTACCAAGGACAGTTCTTACAGGAATAACGCCACCCCAGTAATCCAGTTTGAGATCTTCTGGCTCTTCACCGGGTCCTTCTGCGCGAATTTTCGCTGAGGCTTCCTCGATTTTCATTCGAATTACCGAAGTTTGCACAAACTCGGAATCATTTGGTTTACGAGCCTCTTCCCATCGACCCGGTGTGATGTGTTCGACGAGAAGTTCCATACCGCGGAGCTTCTCGACCACATCGGTAATTTCTTTGGATTCACCAAACACTACTGCTGATCGATAGTTGATCGAGTGATGAAAATGCGATCTAGCGGCAACAATACCGTCGATATGGGTTACTTCAATCGTGAGTGGGTTACCAGCTCTAACCGCACGAGTCATGCCAGCCCCTGTCGAGCCATGCAGAATGACCGAATCACCGTCTCGAACGTAGAGCGTCGGAATTACAACTATCCCATGATCGGTTTCGAACCCAACGTGGCACATGTACCCGGCGTCAAGAATAGCGTTTACTGTTTCACGATCGTACGCAGCGCGATTCGGATTACGTTTGATTCGAGAACGTTCGCTCTGAGCCTCGCTGCCTCCGGTTGCAGCGTTCAATTCGCAGGCCTTACAACTATATTTACGAGTCTGCACGGTACGTATATTTCTTTGACGATTGCCATGCCTTCTAAGTGGCGCACAACGTTCTCGGCTGACTTAGCGGCTGCGATAGCTTCATCTTGATCGATATCGGCAGCGACTTCGATCTGATCACGCAGCTTGCCGTTTATTTGTACCGCGATGGTGATGGTGTCAATAACAGTCAGTGTCTCATCGAACTTCGGACTCAACTCGAGATGAATAGACCCTGTGTGGCCCGTGCGTTGCCATAGTTCTTCCGTGATATGCGGTGCCAATGGGGCGATGTGCAGTAACAGTCGATCTACACCTTTTCGCCACTGCGATGCTGAGACTTTTCCTGCATCAAAGCTACGCACGAGTGCGGTAGTGAGTTCCATCAGTGCTGCGATAGACGTGTTGAATTTGAACCCCTCCATATCTGTAAGCACCCGTTGGGTCGCCGAGTTCGCTGCTCGATCAAAGTCTCGTGCCGCATCTTCGTCGCCTGTTTCGCCAAATGACGACTCGTCACGTTGAGCTACATCCCAAACTCGACCCAGCCAACGACGGATGCCATTGATTCCGGAGTCCGACCAGTCGCCGCCTTGATCCCACGGCCCCAAGAACATGAGGTAGCAGCGAAGCGTGTCGGCACCGTGCCTTTCGACCACCGGATCCGGAGTCAAAGGGTTTGATCGCTTTGAAATCTTCTTGTGATCTTTGACGAGCATCCCCTGGTTCATCAGCTTGGTATAGGGCTCGTCGAAGTCGAGGTACCCAAGATCACGCAATGCCTTATTGAAGAAACGTGAGTAGAGCAGGTGCATCACCGCGTGCTCGGCTCCGCCCATGTACTGGCTTACCGGCATCCACTGCTTCACCTTCTCGGCGTCGATAGGTTCTTCAAGCGGATTCCGACTTGCGAACCGCAACTGGTACCACGATGAACACACGAACGTGTCGAGAGTGTCGGTTTCGCGTTTGGCGTCCTTGCCACAGTCAGGACACGGAACGTGCATGAAGTCAGGGTGCTTCGCAAGCGGTGATTTGCCATCGGCTTCAAATGTCACGTTTTCAGGCAGAATTACGGGCAAATCTTGCTCTGGAACCGGCACAGTTCCGCAATCATCGCAGTAGATGATCGGGATGGGCGTTCCCCAGTAACGTTGACGCGAAATCAGCCAGTCACGAAGGTGATACGTGATGGTTCGAGTACCGATATTTTCACTTTCGATCTTATCGGCGATAGCTTCCTTGCCATCGGTACTCGACAGTCCATCAAACTCGCCCGAATTAACCTGAGTTCCAGCAGGGATCCAAGCCTCTTCCAACTCGCCGCCATCCCAGTTCGGTGGTGCGACAACTACTCGAATTTCGAGACCGTATTTCTTAGCAAATACGAAATCACGAGTGTCGTGAGCCGGAACGCCCATCACGGCTCCGGTGCCGTAGGTTGCCAGTACATAATCACCCACCAAAACAGGAACTCGTTCGCCGTTCAGTGGATTGATGCAGTAAGCACCGGTTTCGACGCCTGTTTTCTCGCGCTCTGTCGAAGTTCGATCGATTTCGGTCTGTCGACCTGCCTGCGCTACGTATTCTTCCACCGCCGCTTTGTGCGAAGGCTGTGTCAACTTTTCGACAAGTGGGTGTTCAGGCGCAAGCACCACAAACGTGACGCCGTAAACGGTATCGATACGGGTGGTGAATGTTTCGATCTTCTCACCAGCGGCGAATTCACTTACATCGAAACCGATGGTCGTTCCAGTTGACCGACCGATCCAGTTCCGCTGCATCGTCTTGATCTTCTCAGGCCAATCGATCTGGTCCATTTCGAGAAGTTCATCTGCATATTTCGTAATAGCGAAGTACCACTGTGGCAAAGCGCGCTTGATCACAGGAGTTCCGCAACGTTCGCATGCACCGTCTTTTACTTGCTCATTGGCAAGAGTTGTTTGGTCTTGCGGGCACCAGTTCGCCTGACCGTGCTTCCGGTAGGCGAGTCCGTTTTCGTAGAACTTCAAGAACCAATATTGGTTCCACTTGTAGTACTCAGGATCGGAAGTTGCGAGCTCACGTGACCAGTCGTACCCGGAACCCATCTCTCGGAATTGTCGGCGCGAGTTCTCGATGTTCTTGTAGGTCCATTCACGAGGATCTTCGCCGCGTTCGATAGCTGCGTTTTCGGCTGGAAGTCCGAACGAGTCGAAGCCCTGCGGCTGCATTACGTTGTAGCCCTGCATTCGTTTGAAACGAGCGTATGTATCGGCGGGGGCGTAGGCGTACCAGTGGCCCATGTGAAGTTCACCAGATGGGTACGGAAACATCGTTAGCGCAAAGTAGTTTTCTTTGCCTTCAACACTGTCGGCAGCTTCGTATATGCCGTCGGCTTCCCACTTCGCTTGCCATTTCTTCTCGATGTTAGCAGGCGTGTAACGATCAAAATCGTTGTCAGATTCTCCGCCTTCTGAACCTGGTCGATTCGTACCCGTTGTAGTCAAAATTCGTATCCGAACTTGTTCATGATCGTTGCAGCATTTGTAAGCGATCAAACCAACTTAGCGTGCTTGCGTGCGCGCGTCACACGTAGCGAGTGGTGAATTTTATCAATGGTTGAGGGTCAACGGAGACCGAGCGCTATTTCGTCGAACTCACGAGGGCCCATTTCCAGCGAACGTAGACGAGCGTGATGAGGATCAATGCTCCCCATGGCATACCAAAAGTCACAACTGCCACCGGTATCAGCGGCAGCATGGAAACAACGAAAACACCAAGCACTATTTTTCTTGTAAGAGAAGTTGAGCGACCCAGAAACTCGGTAAACCTCACCAGGCCGATTCCAGCAGATGTAGAGATCAAAGCGAAGCCTCCGGTACGCAATACCACGAGCAGTTCCTCGTCCTTGAAAGAAGGATGGAACGCAATAACTCCGAGCGTGACAACGAAAATGATCGCCCAGCCGGTGATGATTAGGTCGCGAACGCTAGTACTCATGGCAGTTCAGGCTATCCGACCTCTACAGAATCGCCAACACGAATCGAGCTTTGAGCTTCGACCGGGATCAGCCGAACCGCGAACGTGGGCGTTTGATGCCCGTTCGCTGCAATGAGGCTTTTCATAATGTCTTGGTCTTGCTCACCACTTCTGGGGTTGGCATGTGTGGCAAGGCAGCGAGGAATGGTTTTTTCTACTTCGTACACGTGACCACCGATATTCACTCGACCACTCCACGAAATCTCTTCCCATGCAGTTGCGCCCACGATTACAACGTTCGCTCTGAACCTTCGGCCATCAACTGACGCACCCATGTATGATTCCAGCGCGCGTAGAGATTCTCGACTGAAAAGGGTTACACCACCCACTTCCGAATCATGGAATAGTCCCTGCCGACCATCACCAATCAAGTTCAACGGAATTCGTTCTGGGTGATTAACTAGCGGGTTAATATCTAGCGATGTTACGTACTCGCCGACGGCATCGCTCAGATCAAACCGGTCTTCTTCCGAATCAATGGATCCCTCGGCGAACAACTCCCCACCGTAGTTCAGCGACAAAATCCTAGATTCGTCATTGAAGTTGAGTTCAAGAAGTGACATCCCGGGTGTGTTCGATAGCGCAACAAAGTTGATCTTTCTACGCCAACCCCAATCGTCGGGTGCGCCTTGATCGGCGAATCTAAACCCGAGCACACGATCGCCTTGAACCTTGCCACCAATTACGTGCAATTGGTCGCGTCGCTCGGGGGTGAACGATTTCACCGGGTGTCGATATAGCTCAACCACTTTCATAAGAGGCGCTTTCCCATTGAAACAACATTATCTGTAACGTAACCAATCGAATCGTAGAAACCCAATACGCTTGAGTTCGTAGAACGAACCTGCAAATTGATCTTTACACAGCCCAGCGCTCTGAGGATATTTTCTGCGCGATCCATCATCTTCTTACCGAATCCGCTCAGTTGATTGGTAGGGTCAACCGCCAAATAGTTGATCCAACCACGATGACCTTCGTATCCAGTCATAACGGATGCAACGATCGATTCATCATCGATTCCGACTAAAAACAAATCGGGCTGGAATGACATTTTAAGATCGATATCCCGATTTGGATCATTTTAAGGGCGGACAAGATCGCATCGTCGCCAAAGCGCTATTACGTCTGCTCTGTCAGATTCGATAAACCCTCGAATAATCACCTCAATAGCACCTAAAAGCGCGACGAGCCACGACCTGTGTCAAAGTGCGTCTTTAGATCGGGGTTGGCGACGATGTAGTCCTTTGAATCCATCACCAAGTTTTCCTGAAGCTGAATCGTCATGCCGCCGTCAACAGCCAGAACGTGACCCGTGATAAACGATGCCTCGTTCGAACACAGAAATCCGACTGCATTCGCAATATCCTCAGGCTCACCCGTTCGACGAACGGGATAGTGCAGTTCGAACAATCGGAATCCGGCATCGTTTCCGACCTCGTTCCACCCTTCGTTACCGCGCTCGGTCACGATGTGACCAGGAGCGATTGCATTCACCGTGATCCCTAGTGGTCCAAAGTCGATAGCCATCTGCTTCGTGAGACCAATCACTGCCGCTTTACCGGTGTTGTATATCAATGAACGGGGAGCCTGATGAAGCCCGTGAACCGACGCCATGTTCACTATTCGACCAACGTTTTGCGCTGGCGGATTGCCGTGTCGTCGACCAGCACCAGTCCAAGGCTTCTGTTCGAAGTTTGGATCGGTGCCCGATTCTTCCATGGCTGGAACGGCGCACTTGGCTCCCAAATATAGGGCTCCAACGAGCAAATCCATCCCGTTGTGCCAGTTCTCAGGTTCTACTTCTACCGCGCTACCAGCGTTGGCTGCTCCTGCGTAGGCGTTTTGAACGAGAAGATCGAGACGACCGAACGATGAAACGGCAGTTTCGACCATTTCTTCGGCAGTAGATTGCTTTGAGACGTCGCCAGCCATAAACTCGGCAATGCCTCCGGCCGCACGAATTTCCTTGACGGTGTTCGCCCCTGCGGATTCGTTCACGTCGACGATCAAAACGCTGCCGCCATCGGCTGCTATTCGTCGAGCGCACCCACCACCAATACCGAGCGCTCCACCAGTAACAATTGCGCCCCGACCGTCAAATCTGCCCATTAATTCCTCCTCTGTAGTTCGCCTGGAAGTGTGTCTACACCGATCGAGGTCATTGTTCCAGATTTGTAGCTACTTCGGAAGATTGGCGAGCACGGGCGATCTCACGATTCTCCAGAACTTCAACGATTGCGCTCGGGGCGTACTTGAATATTACGAATATGACTGCGAACTGCACCCAAAGCCCCGTAACGACTTGGGCCGCTGAGATCGCACCCATCAGCGAATAGTTCGGATCCCCGTCTGCATTACGCCACGCCTGTGAACTCAAGAACCAGCTTGACCCCATCTGTATCAAGATGCCAGGAATTCCGATCATCAGGAAAGTCAGAAAAGCCTTCCACGTGTACTGAGCGGCTCGCCGATACGACATTCTCAACCTCGCAATATTTAGCTGTGTAATAAATAGATCACATGAGAATGACCTCATCCAGATCGGAAGTCAAAACCATCGACCTGCGCCATTGGACGGCGTAATCTACCTGAATTCGACTCTCTAGCCGATTCACAGGAGAAAATTCGTGGCATTCGATGTAATAATTCGTGGCGGAACAGTTGTTGATGGCACAGGCGCATCGCCAGTTCGTGCCGATGTCGGCATTACTGGCGATCGCATCACTACCGTTGGCAACATACCGATGTCGGCTAGCGAATCCACCAAAACTATCGACTCCACCGGCCTGCACATCTCGCCGGGATTCATAGATGTTCATTCTCACGCTGATGCTGCGCTCCTAAACGACGGTCAACACGCCAGCGGAATACGACAGGGAGTGACAACCGAGATCATTTCTCCCGACGGACTCACTCTCGCCCCGCTTTCGGCTGAGAACTACAAGTTGTATCGCTGGTACCTATCGGGCATTCTTGGTTTTGCGCCTGAAGGTCTCGATATGTCTTCAATTGAGGCATCACGCAAGAACTATCACCTCAAAACCGCGTGCAATGTTGCGACGTTTGCCGGACATGGTCCCATCAGACTCGAAGCCGCTGGCATGAACGATGTACCACTGACTGGCAAGACGCTTAAAACTGCCCAGAACTTATTAAGAGAGTCGTTCGAACAGGGTGCAGTCGGATTCGCCACTGGTCTTTCGTATTACCCACATAGTTGGTCGGACACCGACGAACTATGCGCCCTCATGGAAGTGGCAAAAGAGTTTGACCGACCAATGTCGATCCACCTGCGAAACCACCACAAAGAACGTGCCTTTGGCGATGGTGGAGTTCCTGAAGCAATAGAAGTCGCACGCCGTACAGGAACCAAACTCCACTTCGAGCACTACCGAACGTTCCCCAAAACAGCAGGGCAACTAGATCGACTAATGGAGCCAATCGACAAGGCGCAGTCGGAAGGTGTCGATATCACTCTCGAAACGTATCCGTACCCGGTCGGATCGTCGTTCCCGCAGGCATTCTTCCCCGGCTACTTCCACGAGGGGAGCCCCGAACATATGCTCAACATCCTCACTGATGAAGGTAAGCGCACTGAGCTCATCGCGCGAATGGGTGAAATTTCGTACACGTCTGTTAAAGGAAATGTTTGGACACACATCGGTGAAGGCGGAAACAAGAATTTCGAAGGTTGGCTGTTTGAAGACGTTGCTGAAGAGTGGGGCGTGAGCATCGAAGAGATGATGTGCCGAATGATGGTCGAGACATCGCTAGCCTGCGGAATGCGGGTCGCCCCTCCCGGTAATGTTCAAAAGTGGCGACAGGTAGAAGAAGACATCATGCAGTTGATGGCTCGACCCGACTACATGGTCGGATCAGACTCCATTCCAGTTGGTGGCATGCCGCATCCACGCGCCTACGGCTGCTTCGTCCGAATGGTCGGCCGACTACGTCGAAGGTACAACTACCCGCTCGAGCAAGTTGTACAACGCATGACCCAGAACCCTGCCGAGCGATTCGGGCTTACAGACCGAGGGGTAATCAAAGAAGGAAAATTCGCCGATCTGGTTATATTCGACGAACAAAAGATAACCGACCGATCATCCTTCGAAGATCCCAAAGTGCATCCCGAAGGCATCCCATACGTGCTTATAAACGGCAGACTAGTCGTAGAAAACGAAGCTGTGACCGGCGTGATGGCAGGCTACGCAATTCCGTAGCTATTAGCGAAACCACCCGCCCACACGAAACGCAAACCTCGCGTAGGACTATCGTACCTACGCGAGTAACACTCATGTAATCGCACACTAAAGATCATAGTCAATAGGCAACCACCGTCCGGTATTGAGGAGACCGAGGCGGAGGAGATATTTTTGACTATGAACTTCTCGCGAACGAATTCCAAGATCCACGATAGAAGCGCAATCATTGGCACAGCCAATCCCGTTTCGAATCGATTCGCCGCCGCAATGTTGGCGACATTCGCAGCCCTGATCATTTCAGTATTTGGCTCTGCCCAATGGGCTAGCGCAGATTCTGGAACCACGTCTCCCGCCCCCGGTTCGGATCCAGTTCCAGGAGCACCAACCGACGTCACGGCACACGCTGGCGATGAAGTCGCTGCAGTTTCGTGGCTTCCCGCCGCAAACAGTGTCAGTGCTTACGGTTATATTGTGACTTCCGACCCCGCGAACATCGCCGTCGAAGTGGGTGAGAACGAATTCCTCGTTCGTGTACCCGGGCTCGAGAACGGTGTCGAATACACCTTTACTGTCGTGGCATTCAACGAGAACGGTCGCAGTGATCCGTCTGACGTTTCTAACGCAGTTACTCCATCTGCCAATGACAATCTCGATGATGACGAGTTACGACGCCTGCACAGGCATCTCCGTGAGAAGGCGGCTGAAGCACGGCAGCGATTCAAAGATGCCGAAAAGCGAGCCCTCGAAAACCTCGACACAACGAGAGACAGAGCTAAAACTCATCTCGATGAAGAGACCGACCGAGCTCATGAGTTCGTCGAGAAGACCCGAGAGATTGCCGACAGGCGAAATGAGCACGAGGCAAACAAAGCCCGCACCTGGTATGACCATCTGCAAACACAGCTTGCTGAGAAGTTAGAACGAGCAATTGGAACTGAGCGCTACGAACAGCTACGAGAGCGCTCTACTAAAACGTTAGAGAAAGCCAGTAAAAAAGTCGACAATCGCCTTGAAAACTCTAAAGAGCAAACGGACGCAAGAGTCGACAAAGCTGAAGAAAAGGCAAGGGAACGCGTCGAGAAAGCAACTGAGCGAGCTGAAAACGTGATCGGCCGCACAGAAGAACGACTAACCGAACATGTTTCGGGCCTGCGTGATCGACTCCACGAGTTGCTACTGCGACTCCGAACGATCTGGGCAGAGCGCGCTAATGCCGCAATCTAAACCGGTAATTAGCCAATAGTTCGCAGATTTAAAGGCACGCGGCAGCCTCATGCCCCCATGCCCTGGGGCGGATGCCGATTGACATCCGCCCGTCTCTTTAACTGCAATTTGATGTACGCAACCGCACCAATCGCCGTGTTGTTAGCGACTCCGAAAATCAGGAATATCGAGCGGTTCTCCATTTCGTTTTACGTTCTCTATTGAAATCGGAAAAATACTGCTCCATGTGACAGCGTCGTAGACGTCGATAGGAGGCTCGATTTCATATTCAGCGAGCAGACGATTTTCACTGACTCAATGGCCAAAATTGAGGTTGAGCACTGAGTTCTGACAGAACCTAAATAGGTCTACTGTGAACATATGTTCAGAATGGCATGCGCCGCGCGACGGCCCTCAGCAGAACAATCATTCCACCATTACCAACCTGATCCGATCTCGCAATAGACGCGCCTCTGGCACTTTACGCTCGGTGAATCAGTTCGATTCGAATATCACCAGGAGCCGCAACGAACGCAATCGATACACCACCGCCATTGTTAATCGGTCCCTCTTTTAGCACGGCACCGAGACCAACAAGTCGAGCAATATCGGAGTCCATGTCATCAGTGTCGAAGCCGAAGTGCTCGAGACCGTAGTGTGGGTCAGCATCAGCGGGGCCGAGGGTCTCGTCTGTTCGTTCAGACGAAATGTTGATCGCAAGACCACCTTCGGTCATGGTCGTGATGAACCGGTCGCCAACAGGTCGAACATTGTCCGACTTGATCTCGACGTTAAACGCCTCAACGAACCAATCGGCGGTCTTCTTTGGGTCGCTGGACTTCAGGTGAATGTGATTTACGTTAAACGGCATACTATTTCTCTATCCTGAGATACGTGGAAGTTACTAGCGAATCAAATAATGGAAAATCGCATGCCGAGGCTACGTTCAAAGAACTCGTCCGTCAATCGAATAATGAAAATAATCGAATGATGTCGTAAATACTCTTTGAGGATCAGAATAATTGGTGCAGCTATACTTCGACCAATAATGCCCTTCTAGCACTCGGAGACTCGATAGCCATTGCCATTAATTGCTGCACGTCCGATTCGGCAGACCGACTCAAATAACGTTCGTTCCCTTGATTCGCGCATTCAAGGGGCCGATCGATCCACCACGTGGGACACCTACGTTAAGCGGCTGCTAGCGATTATCTAACTCGACTGGCTGCAATACCCGCCGTGGGGCTGTTACGTTGCTGAAGACGAATCGGGGCTAGTTGGATTCCTTCTTTCTGAACGACAGACCGAGGCTTACGGACTCCCACCTGGTGCGCGAATCGTAGCTATGGCTGTCGAGCCTTCAAAAAGACGCATCGGGATCGGAAAATTGCTTTTGAACGAACTAGAAAAACAGGCTCAAAGTGACGGCATTAAGCAGATATATTCAGTTCTATTGGCTGAAGATGATCGAGATGCTCTATTCCTAGAATCTGCCGGGTTCAGTCCGTCGCATATTAAGGTCTACGTCAAACACATTTAGCCGCCTAACTATTTCGATAGAGCGACGCAACCTAGCGTGGACGTTAACGGTCATTCACAAAACGATATGCCCATCACATCACGGCCAGTAGTTGTCTGTGTATTTCTGGCCAACCGATCACGACCGCTGGAAGTTCTTCGTCCTTCGACCAGTCGATAGGTTCTCCGGTATCGTCCGTAACTAGCACTCCGAGCTCACTGGCGATCAAAGCGCCTGCAGCAAAGTGCATCGGCTCAATCCCGTAGAACACTGCTGCCGGCAATCGCCCTAGGCAGACCAACGCAATCGGATACGCCGCAGATGCAAATGTGTTGATCTGGCTGGTGGAGGGAATCCATTCCAGCCCGCTCGCCAACTTTCGTCGCCATTCCTCAGGTCCATCAACCTCCAAGCCCACAGTTGATTCAGAAAGCTTTTCTCTCGGTGAAGACGAAGTAAATGGCTTTCCATTTCTAATGACTCCGCCGCCTTTAATCGCGGAAAGTCGTTCACCTAACGAAGGAAGCGAAAGTGAGGCAACGATCAGATCGCCACTACGTCGAAGGGCGATATTTACGCCCCAGTGATCCATACCTGTGCTGAACGGGACAGTTCCACAAAGTGGATCAACCAACCACGTCAGCGAATCGTCATCCGAAAGATCTGTTTTACTCTCCTCAGAAAGTATTCGCCCCGGCGCACCCGCAACTCTGAGGGCCTCGGTTATAGCCTTATCGCTGGCAAGGTCGGCGTCTGTCACAAGCGCATTTGGCGATTTATAGAACGAATCAAGTGCCTGAGAAGTGTCAGGTCTGAATCTCACAAGTAAAACATCGCTAGCGGCCGCGGCTGCACTGTCAGCAGATCTAAGAATCTGCTGAAGATCAAGATCACTTTGATTTTGGCTATTCAACTAATGCAGTCCATGTTTTCTGCGGTTACCTGACTGAAGTGGATGCAGGAACGATAGATTTTACTTTCGAAATCACGCGGAGGGCGTTCTCGGCCATGTAGTTCGTTAGCAAATCAGATGCAACGGCACTATCACCGTTTCCAATGATATTACGAGCTCTTTCAGCGATATCGTAAGCCGATTCAAATAGCTCGTTCTGCAGCATACCCAGTTCCGATCTGATCTCCGACCGAACCTCAGCACCCGCCTGCAATCCGTGGTGTGTGAGTCGGTAAAAATCCCACCATGGGCTATCACTGCTCTCCGACTCACCACCGATTCCGAGTGAGATTGGCAGTTCGCCTTCGATGAAATTCGGCAAGAACACCGTCATACACGGCGAATAAAGACCGGTCCAGTAAACAGGTAATCGTTCGTCGGTCGCACACAGGTCAGCGACAAGGCTGGCAGTCGACGCACCCATAGAATCGCCCGTAGTACGGTGTAAACAGATCGAAACATTGCCAGCAACATCGACAACCTGAGTCTCGTTCGGATTTACTCCGTCGGAGTGATCGGTTAGCACCTGCATCATTGAACGAACGTCCAGCTTTCCAGCACCGTTACTCATCATCGCGTCAGAGCGGCACTGTCTTGCCAGTCCACTCGACGAATTCGCAGGATCGGCAAACGCGTTATTAAATGCAAAACTCTCACCAAAACCCATCTCAAACAAGCCTAATCGAGTCGCCTGTGATTTCGCACCGGGCGAGACGTGATCGGCGTCTTTACCAATTTGACCAACATTGGAGATCGACGTAACACTGTCGACCTGCTTTACCGCCCAATCATGCCCAACACACTCAACCACATACGCCGAGATTGGATCGGCGATCAGGAATATGTTGTCGTAAGTACGCACTCCGGCATTATTAGCAAATTTGCCCTGTCCAAATTCAGATACAAGGCCGGTAATAACGTCGACTGCCTTTTCGGCCGATTTCGACCGCTCTAGCCCTAATCGAAGAATTTCCATTCCGATCAATTTGGGTTCACTTACTTCTGGCAATAACGATGGCAACGCCTCATTGCCGATTACGACTTGATGCTCGTTGAACCCATGTTCGTATCCAGCACACCAGTACGGCTTCGATCCAATGTGTCGGTACGTGTGATTGATCTGCGGCACATCGACAAATTGAGTTCCAGAAAATCCGACAGAATGTCCAGATGCGGGAATCTGGACCAGAGGCTGTGCTTCGTTGTGAGGTCGATCGCTGTTCTTTGCGAATACGGTGTTTCTGCTTCTCGTGGAACCGCCTAAAGCGACCATCGTGTCGCACGATTCATCCCAAAGTACGCTGCACGGTGCTTCCTTCGTTCGCATATTAAAGTTATTCCCTCCTGGCAAGCGTGGCATCAGGTTCTCATTTTCGTAATACCTCATTTTTCACAGGTTCTACTCAGCGGAATCTTACATGCCCTCTTCACGAAGAATCACTGCTTTCACACAAATTGGTGGCTATCTTGAACCTATCGATTCAAACGTCGATGATCAGATGATGAATCAGCACATAGGACACCCCGATGTCTCCAGAAACGATTAACTACGGTATCTTGCGAAGTACCAGCCTAAGTTTTGATGAGGCTGTGGAAGCAGTAACTGCATCTCTGGCTGAAGAGGGTTTTGGGATTCTGACCCAGATCGACGTGCAGGCCACGCTCAAGAAAAAGCTCGATATCGATCGACCAAAGTATTTGATACTCGGTGCTTGCAATCCAAACCTCGCCAATATCGTGCTCAATGCCGAGCCATGGGCTGGTTTGCTGCTGCCCTGCAACGTTGTTGTGCAAGAAATCGACGGCGGAACCCAAATTGCATTTATGGATCCTGAAGTGATCCAGCTCGTGACACACAATTCCGAAGTGTACGATGTCGCTTGCGACGCAAAAGAGCGATTAATTCGGGTTGCAAATAGTCTTCCAGAGTAAAACCAGACCTCACGAGGGCTTTGAAAAACCGGTAAGCTTTCGCCCGCAGTTGTATTTTTGGCGCGACTGCGCACGGATGTCGGGGGCAGATAATTATGGCCGGTAGCAAGGTTCTCGTTCTGGGCGGCGGTTTCGGAGGCGTGCAAGCGGCAATCAGCGCACGTGCTTCTCTGGACGCTTCTCATGAAGTAACAATCGTCGATCGAAATCGGGTCCCTCACTTGTGTGGAATGAACCCGCTACTTATTGTTGGCGAACGAGACACCGATAAAACAGGCAGGTCGCTAGGTCGCCTCGCCAATCGAGGAATCAAGTTCGTCGAAGCGAACATCAACTCCATCGACACGACTGGTCAAAGGGTCGAAACCTCAGCCGGCACCCTAGATTACGACTACCTCGTCATCGCCCTCGGTGCTGCTTACGACTGGGATGCCGTTCCCTGAGCCAAAGACGCCTATTCGTTCTACGATTTCGACTACGCACGTCAACTTCGCCGAAGACTAAGCCGACTAAAACGCGGCAAGATCGTCCTGGCGGCGTCAAAGCCACCGTACAAATGCCCGCCTGCTCCGTTCGAGACCGCCATGATCATCAATTGGTGGGCACGAAATAAGGGAATACGTAAAGATCTTGATATCTCCGTATACATTCCAGAACCCGGGCCACTAGGAGTCGCTGGTAAAGAGGCGTCGATGCGAGTTAGAAACGCACTAGATCAGCGAGGAATCGAACTTGTCACAGGGGCAGGGGTTACTGAGGTCTCGGCGAACGGTCGTGAGGCGTCTTTTGCCGATGGCTCGATGACGACCGCAGATATCATCGCCACAATTCCAGTTCACAAAATGCCAGACATCGTTGCAGCATCCGGGGTTTCAAATAGTAAGCCGTGGGTTCCTGTGAACAAGGCAACTCTCGAAACATCCACCTCGAACGTTTTCGCCATCGGTGATGTTAATGTCGTTCCTTCTGGAGATTTTGCGATTCCGAAAGCTGGGGTTTTCGCCGCCGGACAGGGCACCAAAGTCGGCGAAGTAATCGCCAGCCGAGTAAATGAGTCTGGTGAACCAGAGCCGTACGATGGCGTCGGCTACTGCTTCATGGCGTACTCTGGTGGACGATCAGCTACGGTTGGTGGAGAATTCCTCGCGGAGGGCGGCCCACAAACCATCTTGAGCGAACCGACTGTCTCGGGAATGAAGAGCAAAGATCGATTCGAGCGAGACTGGCGCAACTTCAGGATCTAATAATCATGCAATTACGCCTGATATGCATAACCACGTACACCAAGTAGGAAATATCGATGATCGCAGTACGACGCACATACCTTCCCAAACCCGGAACTGGCGGTCAGTTGGCCACTTTCGTGCAAAAGGCAAGCGCTGCAATGGAGGTTGCTGGATTCAGGAAGCCTACTGTGTACAAAGGCTGGCACGGATCACACGGAATGCTGCAAACCGAACAGCTCTGGGACTCAATCGCCGACTACGAAGCGTCGCGCAGTGCAGTTCGTAAAACGCCCGGCATTACTTCGATATTCGATCAGATCTACCCGTTACTTGCAGAAACCCACACCACAGAAATCTTCGAAATAACCTCATAAGCGATCCGTTCAAGAGTTAGGGCGACCTAACGGCAACCGCCAATTCGGTTCGCCTGACAGTAATCGCGTAAGAAGATGTTATCCAGATAACTGAGACGATTAGCAAGCCTACGAAACCGATCAAGTAAGTCCAATCCGTCGAACTAACAATGGTCGGCAATACACGACCTTCAGCAAATGTCTGAGTGGTCGCATCTACTGAGAGCCGGGCCATTAACAGGCCTACGATCACTCCGCCCACAACACCTGTGAACAAAACAACAAGTTGCTCACCAATACTGACGACTGTTAACTCGAGACGACTCATTCCTAGACAGCTCAACACCGCCAGATTGTACCGATCTCCGGTTGGTCTGATTGCACTAAAAGCAAGAAATCCAAACGTCCCGAGCAACATCGCAACCACTGTTGTCACTATCGCTGAACCGCGCCAACCTGACACCGCCAATGGAGACACGAGTGAAGAATCAAGTAATTCTTGTCGACTAATCAAATTGTGGATCCCGGCAATTTCCTCGGACACTTCAGAGATCACAGATTGATCATTCGGATCGTCAAGCCCAATGAATAGTTCGGATAAAAATCCCGCTGAGTTAGCGCTACTCATCGACAAATAGGTCCAAAGCTGATTCGCATCTGCCACAACGAACCCACCCTTGCCGGGATCAATCGTCGGAAAATACTCAAGCTCGCCGACGATGCGGGCAGGAATAGACTGCTCAAAAACGTTCAACACAGTTCGATCTCCCACCGAACTTCCGTTTACGATCAAAGCTTCACGGCTAAACAAAACTGGAACGGCATCGGTAGAAGTCCGAATTACACCGCGAAACCCTTTATTAGTTCCTACGCCTAGATCGATCAATAAACCCTGACTGATTTGTGAACCTCGAAGTTCCTCGAATCCTTCGACCGCCGTATCGATGCCCTTAACGGACGCCAGGGGTAGCCAATTTTCGACGATATCGAGTGAATCGACAGTTGTTACTACGCCGGAAGCTACTTCCCCATCAACTTTTGCGTTGCCGGAAACTATCGCATCGACATAGATGCTCATCGGGATGCCGAGTTCGTCGTTCGTCTGTTCAAAAAATATAATCCCGACGACATCCACCGGTTTGGTAGCCTGTTCCGGCACATCGTTCATCCGAAGCTCCCATTCAGTGGAGTCCATTCGTCCGAGATTGACAGACCAAGAACGACCCGCTGCGTCCATCAATCGCAAGCTCGCTCGAACATATTCCTGACTTGAGCTCGCTTTTACTCTCAATCCAACATGAGTCGAATTGATGGCGAGCGGCATCGGAAGCAAGCTAGAATCCAGATCAGATTCTGGCTCTAAGACGAGTAGAAGTTCCTTGAGTGGTTCTGTGGAGTAATCATTACGAAATATTCCAATACCTGCGAATTCGGCCGGTTCGACCGCAAGGAAATCGAATGGAGGGCCTTCCCCACCGTCGCGCATCGAACCGATGGCCCTGAGGCCAAGAGATGCTCCACTGACACCTTCAATGTTTCGGACGTTCTCGATAACTTCGGTTCTGGTCCCACTGTAGAAATCGACTGGAACCGCTCGAATGTCGGAGCCGGATTGATACCCGGATTGATCGACGGCACTTTGCTCCAAGGTCCCGGCCACAGTACTCGAAAGAATTAGCGCTCCAGTTGCCGTAGCAACGATCGCTATAGGCCATGCATAACTGACCCGCAATCTCGCGAGTGTGGCCGACAAAATATGTACCCCCGCAGGACCGCGCTTTGAGAGACCGCTCGAAATTAATCGAGCAATCAAAGGCATCACTCGCAGAGAAACCAATATGGTCACTCCGAGAAATATGGCAGGGGAGAACACCAACAGAGGACTAATATCTGCGAGATGAGTTGCACCACCTACGACAACTGACTCCTCGGTAGTTAGATCCCAAAGAACAATCCCGCCAAACAACAAGAGGATCAGATCGAGATAGTGTCGTTGATACCCGGGTTGTCCTTCAACGCGAGTCCCATTCAAGCGCCCAGAATCAATCGCTAGTAGTGCACCAGAGTTTGCCATCCACTGAATGAACAATAGAACAGCAAATCCGCCGGTCAGCGACAATGCAAACGACTGCCAGACTATTCGAACCGGCATCCCCATTCCTAGCGTGATCGCCTCGTATTCAGAAAGATGCCCTATCGACAAAATGATGCCTGCTGCCACAAAAGGGGACAACAAAGCTGGGATCAACACTATTGGAGCTGTTTCGTACAGGTAAGCTACCGCTATATGCGAACGGTCCGAGCCGCGTGCCCGCAATCGCCCCATGTCGACACGCCGTCGCGCTATCAACGCACCAACAGACGTAATCGAAAAAAATCCCGCAGCAACCAACACCACTCCGCCCATCATCAACGTCGGAATACGAGCGAAAGTGATTTGCTCACGTAATGCACTGAAACGGTTCGGGATAGGCGAAATCACGTCCGACTCTGGGAACTCCGATCGCAAGCTCCTTGCCACAGCTTCAATTTGCCACTCGGTCGCAGCTGGACCCTGATCATTGATTTGGTTGAAGTCTAGCTCTACTAGCCATCTGGCAGATCCGATTGATGCAGGCCCGCCGGTCACCAGATCGAACTGACTCTCACCAGCTACAAACAATGGCAGCGGGTGTCTGGCAATCAGTGATGGCGCAGGGGGCTCTGTCGCCTCAAATCCTAAATCGAACCAAAACTCATCAGTCAAATCAATCGGGTTGAACCTCCCGACAACTTTTAGCCTCAAATATGCTGGGTCGGCGGGGTTTGATGCCAACCAAATATCGTCGCCTACATTTACTCCGAGGATTTCAGCTCTTTTATATGGAACTGCCGTTTCACCAACCACAATTCCATTTTCGATTTGTGTATCCGATACAGGTACTCGTCCTTCTACGAAATCAACATGATCCGAAAATCCCTCGAATCGTTGAAGAACAGCGCTATCAGAAGAACGACCGGGGATTATTGAGTCACGATCAAGTCCCCAATAGTGAAGTCGAGTATGAGACTCCTGAGTGACCGCAATCGGCAGGCTTCCGAGTTCCTCAAGCGAGATATTAATTCGATCGGTAGCAGCTGAAATCGAGCGCGATGTAAGAGGAAAATTATCGACTGAAATTTGAAGGTTTCTGTTCGATAGTGAGATCGTGGTAAGTACCGAACGCAACCCCAACGATTCAATAGTGTTGAGGTAAATAGGTGCTCCGGCAAGAATTGTCGTCAGGAACAGCACGCTGACCGCAAGCGTGAAAACCTGAGTGATATCAACCAGCGGATTTCGGCGAACTAGAATCAATCCGTGATACGTCCGATCCAACTGATTACAGGGTCTATCTCGACAGTAAAATTTTCGAGATCATTATGCCTTCACACCAACGATCTCGACCTGCATGAACGCGAAGAACGCGCCTTCTGCTTGAACCCAATCGAGCCAACCGTAAGAAATATCCGCAAGATCGTTCTCAGTGGCGATTCCGTACTCAACAGCCCGTTTCGCGAGATCAGAGTGCAGTATGCGCTCCGCCCACTGCTCACCCCACCACTTAAGGCCATTCTCATCTGAAAATGTCCATGTCGAAGTAGTGACGGTCAGATCGCTGAAACGAGCTTCAATGAACCACTGTTTTAGCCGACGACCCGCGTAGGCATCGCCGCCGTTGAGCTCAGCCACACGTCGATAAACGTCGAGGAACGCGATAAGCCTGTCGTCTGGCGGCCACAAAGCAGATGCACCCCAATCGACTTCACGAACCGCGCAAATTCCACCCGGTTTTAGCACGCGACGGGTTTCTGTTAGTGCTCGCACTGGTTCCGATAGGTGCTGTAAAACCTGATGAGCGTACGCAGCATCGAAACTTTCGGCTTCATAGCCTGTTTCGTAGATACTGTTTACCTCGAACTTTACGTTTGTGATGCCTTTTTCAACCGCGGCTTCGCGAGCCTGTTCGATCACCACCTCTGAGCTGTCGATTCCAACTAGCGATCCATCTGGAAGCAAATGCTCTGCGAGGTCGTTGGATATAGTCCCCGGACCACATCCGAAATCCAGCAATCGCATCGGAGATTTCAGCCGAGGCAACACAAACGCTGCCGCCTCGGTTGCACGCCTTACAGCGTGAGCGGCGACTACAGAACTGTGATGCCCGTGTGTGTACTTTTCTGAGCTAGAACCCGAGATCGGACCAGTCATCTTCAATTACTTCTCTTGTTAATTAACGCGCTCGAACTGCCATCTTGAATTTGATTCAGTATCAGTGGTCAAAATAGGTTAGAAATCCACTCTGATAGGCTCAACCATGTCACAGAGAATCACGATCCACAGGCTACGGGCAAAACGAATCACCGGCGACGTCAGTATGCGGTCCAGTCCTCTGACACATCAACAGGTGCGATCGATCTACCCTCTTCCGCACTTTTAATTGTCGCCAACGTCGATGCTAGCTCCATTCGACCATCCTCACCGGAATACCGAACTGGTCGTCCGTTTAATATCGAGTCAACCCAGTGCTCAAGGGCAGCCAGATGTGAGGCGTCGTAGTAGTTGTTGTTCGATTGCCAAACCCGATCGTCAGAGTTGCCCTCATCGATTACCCTCGACTTACCGTCTCTATGCAACACAACCGCAGGAGGCTGTAAAAATCCCGGTGCTGCGCCTCCACCCTCGCCGTAAACGACCAGCATTCCCTTGGTTCCGTAGACTGTGGTTACGAATCCAACTTCACCGACCGCATTGCCAGCTGCTTCGATCTGGTTCCATGCACAATCGATTCCGTTAGCGAAACTCCAAACGACAGATGTAATCGCCTGCCCTGTCGGTGCTCCGGTTCCCGAAACGCGTTCGCTTGCCGTTTGTCCGGCTTTCGCATGAGATGTAATTGAGGTCACGACGGCGCCAGACACTAAATAGCGAGCGGTAGCGAAGAAGTGCGGCGCGTGATCCATGATCCACGGGAACTTGCCGCCGCCCGATAGCCTTGGGTCGATTCGCCACGGTGCGCTCGCTTCATGACTCAGTCCAGAAAGCCGCTGTGCTTCCTCGGATTTCATCACCCACGGACCCTTTGTCTCGCGAATATGCAGCACGTCACCAATGTCGCCATTGTCGATGACCGAACGCGCTGCGACGTTTGTGTGATGGAACACATAGCTCTCGCCGACCATCAGGGTCGTGCCAGACTGCCGGTGCGCCGAAACCATCGCACTTGCCTCACCGAGCGAATGCGTCATTGGCTTCTCGCAGTAGACATGCTTGCCGGCGAGGGCTGCAACGATAGTTTGCTCGGCATGAACAAACGGCGGGGTTACAAGATCGACCGCATCGACGTTCGGATCTGCGAGCACGGCTTCGAGCGAGGTGAACGCCTTGGCGCCGGTAGCCTCGGCCAGCTCGCCAATTTTATCGGCGGCGATATCGCAAACGGCGTAAAGATTCGCGTTCTTAGCCAGCGCAAGACCATTGAGATGTGCTGGGGCGGCCACTTTACCGATCGCGCCGATTACCGCAACGTTTAGACGTTCATAAGCCAACAGCTACCACCTCTGTGATCTGCCCCGCAGGATTATCGCGTTGCCAATAACATCAGTGCTTTTGGAACATCAACAACCCACGGACCATCCATACTCAGCGTCGCATAAACATCTTGATTCGGCAGAAGTTCCACCTCACGCTCACCGTCGAGAGCGATCGTACCAGGGTGGATATCGATCTTGATCTTCTCTCCGGGAAAAAATTTACGCCATTCAAGAATTTCCACATCGGAAATCATTCCCGGAGCGATCGGAGCTCGAACCGTGGTCGCATTCGGACCAGGCTCTCCTGCCAGTCGAATGTAAAGTCCATGTCCTTCATCGATAGAAATCGGCATGATCCTTGATCCGATCGAGGAAAGACCAATGCTTGCCGGTTCAGCCCTTGTTAGGAACATAGCGTGAAGTGTTTTTGTATCCCAAACAGCCCTTGCCCCAACGAACATCTGCGTCGAAACTGCAGCGTCTACAAGTGCATCGTCCCGCCGTTCGCCGCCAACGTAAATATCTATCCGCTTTGAACGTCTGCATGCTTCTTCAATCGACAATGCACCGATCGCCATGGATCCAGCCGCAATTCCGGCAAGAGTGCCCTCTGTATTCGCAGGAAACACATTGTTCGTTCCGGTTGAAATTGGTACGAGAGGTACCTCACCACAGCCTTTTGCAACGACGCGATTTGTGCCGTCACCACCGAGGGTCACAATACAATCGGCACCCTGTTCAGCCATCGCCCTAGCAGCATTGGTAGATGCGCCTTGATGATCGGCAACAGGCATTTCGACATAGTCGATTTTGATCTGCCCATCTACGTCATGTGCCCCAGGTCGAGCTAATCCCGAGTGATCGGGCATGACCAGAATTCGATCTGCGCCTGTAGAAACGATGCCCGCAAACACCCTACGAAGAATGTTTGCCTTCTCCTGATTCGACACTACGCGCCCGTGCGCTACAAGTCGGCGAATATCTTTACCTGCCGCCGGGTTTGCAATTATTCCGACGGTACTCATTTGATCAGTTTCTCCACTGTCATATTTAGACGCTTACGCCTTCATCCAACTTGGGTCACTGAGTAATTTGGCAATCGATCGAACAAACTCAGCGGCCGGTGCTCCGTCCCATGCTCTGTGGTCGAACGCCAGATTCAGGTTGGCAATCGATCGAATTACGACTTCGCCATCGATGACGGTAGGACGTTCTTCAACAGTGCCGACTCCTAGAATTCCGATCTCCGGTGGGTTCAACAGTGGGTTAAAAGTGTCGATATTGTACGAGCTCAAATTTGTGATCGAGAACGTGCTATCGGTCATTTCGCTGATCGACAAGCTATTTGATTTTGCCTTCCTAGCAAGATCGCGAACCTCTAGTGCGATTTCGAGCAAAGATTTCTGATCGGCATTTTTTATAACTGGAACCAGAAGCCCGCCAGGAATCGCCATGGCAACACCGACGTTCACATCAGCCAAAATTCGTACCTCATCACCGACGAGGTGTGCGTTAGCGATCGGCGACTCTTTAAGCGCCCTCGCAACAGCCGCTATCACCAGATCCTGATACTGAGGTCGAATTTTGCTTTGCCGCCATTCACCAACTAATTCACGTTGGAACGCAATCGCGTCGGTTACGTCGGCAGTGGTCGAAAGCGTCACACTTGGAATCGCAGAGCTTTCGGTCATCCGGCGAGCGATTGTGCCACGCAAACCCGACAGCTTGATCGTTTCCTTCACAGGAACAGTCGAAGCGGGCAGCGGTGCAGCTGCACCGGTTGTCGAGCCACTTGCAGGAGCAGCGGCGACAGCTTTCACATCATCTTCGGTAACTCGACCGCTTGGGCCGGTTCCTAAGACACCAGTAAGATCGACGCCCATTTCGGTAGCGAGTCGGCGGGCTCGTGGTGTAACAATCTGCTTGCCGCCTGCTGGTGCTACGCCAGCCGCGGCCGCCGGCTTAGCGACCACCGCTACGTAGGCCGGATCCGATGATGATCCCCGTGCCTGAATAACATCTGGAAGGTCGGCCGCGGATTCACCCACTGCAAGAACGTGACCAAGAACAGTTCCAACGTCTACTACCCGACCTTCTTCAACGTCGATTCTACCGAGCGTACCATCGATGGTCGCCTCGACTTCAGCATTTACCTTAGAAGACTCAATTTCAACGAGCTGATCGCCTTTAGTGATCGGGTCACCGATAGCTTTCAGCCACTTCATCACTTGGCCGTCGTTCATCCCCATACCCCACTGTGGCAGGGTGATTGGTGCAGACATAAATACCGTTCTCGGGTCGATTCGCGGACGCAACGCCAATCAACAATGTCTCGTCGCACTCGAAATTACGACTGCAAGCGAGACTCTGGATATGGGATCAGGAATAACGCGCCGGCGGCTAGTTTAGCGCAGATGCAGGGGAGTTCGTAACTTCGAATTCAACAATCCTTAGCGAGAAAGCCCATCAGCAGTCGTAAGTGCATGGTTTAGCTCATGAGATTCTGCACCACTTGGCGTTATTGCAATTCCGACGCGATCAGATCCGTCACCGGCATCCCATCTACTGATTACGAGATATCCACCAGGGCCTTCCCATGCCTCAAACACGCCCTGTAGACCGTTACCGCGCGGTGAATAATCTTCATTGACAGACATAGATTTAGATAAGGCAGCAATGAATTCTCGGGCATCTTCGTTCGCGTCCCAATCGATCAACATGCCCAACGCGAAATCATCGGAGCCGTTTTCAAACACTGCATAAGCATCTCCGCCCCAACCTTCGGCCGCCTCGCCTGCGCTGGTCGCACCAAGGGACTCCAACCACGTACGCATGAAGAACTCACCCATGACGTTTTCTGCCTGAACTGACCAGCCATCGCCCATCGCATCGTCTGGTATGTCGACTTCTACCGGCAGTTCACCATCGAGGTATTTTTCGGCATGAAGAACTTGTTCGGTACTTTTTGGTGGATCGACAAATACGGCATCAACCGCTGCAAACCCGCCCAACTGAATCAGTATCGAAACGAAAGTCGCCCCTTCCGTGTACGGAAACTCGAGACTTTTTTGAAGGAAATATGGCGAATCCGGAAGCTCATCCTGACTCGCGAGCGTCGACTCAAGCAGCGCGCTCAACTCGGCAAAATCGTAGTTAGCAAGCATGTACTGAGTTTGCACCGATATGGCGTCGCCTTCGACCAATGCCGAAATAGCGAGCGACATATCGTCACCAGTCGCGAGGTCTTTTATCACCTCAAGATCGAACTTAGCATCCTGAAGTCGGTGGACGTACTCGTGGGCGTAAGTAAGCTGTGCTTCCGTATCGATGGATTCAGCACCCGATTTATCATCACCCAGAACGAAGAATTTTTCCTTTTCAGGATCGTAGAGTCCCAGCACTTGACTACCGAACATGCTGTCGTAAATGGCTCCCAGATCAGCGTCCTGTGGGATAACTCCGAGTAGTTTAAATAAAGCCGACTCATGAACGATTTGATCGAGCACTTCGGGATCAGTTAACTCTTCTGCAAGGCGCTCTTGCATGCCAGCCTTATCGACGAATTTATGTTCAACAGGTGGTGGTGTATCGATGCCGCGAATTTCTTCGATGCTCCGTTCAATCGATGCGAGCAGATCTTCCACCGTGAGATCGGATGGGCCAGATTCAGTTGTAGAAAACGCTGTTGAGGTTGGATCGACCGGCGCAGCCGTGATAGTTGGTTCCGAATTAGATCCGCCAGAACAACCAATTACTGTCACAAAAACAACTGTCGCGATTAACGAACGTCTGGCAAAAACCGTCGGAAAAAAAATGCTCCCCAAAACCTTAGAGGATGGCATCGGCTAGCTCAGTGAAGTTGAGCACTGTGACATCGGGCTTGTACATCTCGTGGGTATCCTCGAACGGCAGATCGTAACGATTGACATACGCACCACGAAGGCCACACGTTCGTGCGCCCATCACATCAAACGAGTTCGCAGAAACCATAATCAATTCATTAGGCTCCATGCCAAGGTTTCGTGCAGCTCGACGGTATACACCCGGCTTCGGTTTGAAGTATCCGGCCTGTTCTACCGACATAACATCATCGAAGTCGTACTTAATACGGTTTTTGACCAAGTGATCGAGGAACCAGGGATTCCCATTTGAAAGTGCTATCAACTTGTATCGCTCACAAAGTCGATCCAAGCCAGCTACGCACTCGGGGAATGGCGAAAGCTCTTGCCAGCCCGCCATGAACGTATCGGTCTGTTCGGGCGTCGGGTCAAGCTTGTTGAGACGTGCAACGTAGTCGAATGCCTTTTGCACAGTTTCGAGATAGCCAGAGTGACCTAGCTCAACCAGCGTGTCTTGGTACTGCTCAATGCGTTGCCTATACCGCAACTGCTGCCACATCGCCGCTGGGTCGATACCACTTGATCCTTCAGACGCCCCGCGACTATCGAGGAAAATTTTAAGGTGCGGTGTGAGTGAACCGCCCAGATCGAGAACGGTTCCAAACAGATCAAATGTAAGCGCTTTGCAATTCTCGAAAACAGGATTCAACGGAGGCCCCACGATGTTTGGTGCGTATTCAAATTTAGGTTTCTCTTGGTACGCCCCTGAAGAAGGGAACAAAAACAAAAGCCCCGGTTACCCAGGGCCAATGGTTACTGATTACTCAGAAAATGTGCGATCAGCTATTACGATTCCAGTGTGCGCTTCACGGCTGCCATGATTTTAGGTGCATCCGGGTACACGTGCTTTTCGAGCGATGGCGTATAAGGAATGTGAACTTGTTCCGAAGCTACCTTCTGGATCGGAGCCTGTAGTGACCAGAAACCCTCTTCAGCAACAATAGATGCTATCTCGGAAGCGGCGCTACAAACCTTGTGAGCAGGATCTGCAATTACCAATCGACCAGTCTTCTCAACAGATTCGAGAATTGATTTCTTGTCAAGCGGAACCAATGTTCGTGGGTCAATTATCTCAACAGAAACGCCTTCTGCTGCGAGCTGATTGGCAGCGGAGATAGCGTGATTGACCGACCCACCAATAGCTACGATCGTGCAATCGGTTCCCTCGCGTACTACCTTTGCAACGCCAAAAGGAACCAATAGTTCCTCACCTGGAAGATCAGCATTATCTGGAACTTCACCTCTCATACCGAAAAGCGTGCCATCTTCGAACACAATCGTTGGGTCGTCGTCACGGATCGCTGTTTTGAGCAATCCCTTCATGTCAGCCGGGTTCGATGGAACAACTATCTTGAGGCCAGGCATGTTCATGAACATTGGGTACGAACGATCTGAGTGGTGAGCAGCCGAACCAGCGCCGTAAAACATTGAAGCCCGAAACACTACTGGCAGAGTAGCTTGCCCGCCGAACATGTATCGCATTTTTGCGGCCTGGCTGATGAGCTGGTCCATTGCGACCCACATAAAACTGGTCAATGTCTCCACAATCGGCCGCATTCCAACAAGCGATGAGCCAATGGCGGCTCCAAAGAAGCCGTTTTCGGAAAGTGGGGTGTCGAGCACTCGCTTCTCGCCAAACTCGCTTAGCAAGTCGGCTGTCGCACCATAAATGGCCCGGCGAATGTCTTCACCTAAGATGAAAACACTTTCGTCGCGTCTCATCTCTTCTTGGATGGCCTGGTTGATTGCTTCTAAAAATACGGTCTGCGCCATGTTTATCTATTACCTGTGAACTGAGAAATATCTTGAAGAATGATTGAAAAGTTGATTTATGGCAATGGAATTGGGTTTGCCCACATATCCTCAAACAGATCAGCTTCTTCAGGGAATGGACTGTTTCTAGCGAAGTCGGTCGCTCGTTCAACCTCCGCAACGGTCTCAGCATTTATCGCGTCACACTCTTCACGAGTAGCGATTCCCTGCGAGATCAACTTGGCCTCATGAATGTCGAGCGGGTCACGCTGGCGCCACATGGCAATTTCTTCCTTTGATCGGTACTCACCCCGGGCCACCCGCCCAAGACCCAACGAGTGCTCCTCGAATCGGTAGGTGAGGCCCTCAATGAGGGTTGGCCCTTCTCCGGCACGAGCTCTCGCAACAGCCGCAGAGGTTGCCTCGTACATAGCGATAGCGTCCTGTCCGTCAACCAGTATTCCCGGCATGTTGTAGGCAGATGCTCTGTCGGAAACGTGATCAACAGCCACGGTGTCGGCATATGAAGTCGTCACTGCGTACTGGTTGTTCTCGCAAAGGAAGATAACGGGCAATTTCCACACTGAAGCCAGGTTCATCGATTCGTGAAGCGCACCCTGATTTGAAGCTCCATCACCAAAGAACGCCATCGAAACGAACTTGTCGCCCCTAATATAGGCAGCGAGAGCGGCTCCGACAGCAACAGGAACCGATGACCCAAGAATTCCAGATTCCCCGAGAATTCCTATCGAATAGTCGGCAAGGTGCATCGATCCGCCTTTACCTTTGCAATACCCATCAACCCGGCCGTAAAGCTCAGCCATCGCCTTATCGACGCGCCCGCCTTTAGCAATTGGGTGACCATGTGAGCGGTGATTACCAGTAATGTAATCGGTATCTTCGAGCGCGGCACACGCTCCCACGGCTACAGCTTCTTCACCGATATACGGGTGGGCGGCTCCAGAGAACTCACCAGCCGAATGAACTTCCATAACTTTCAGTTCAAAGTTTCGGATCATCCACATTCGGCGAAGTATTAGCAACAACGTATCGCGGTCGATTTCCACGGTTAACCCTCGGGTATCTCAGGCAAAGCAAGCCGCATGCATGAATCTAGGCGACAACTGCTTCGTACATATATCAACACAATTTCCGGGGAAACAACGAGTTCAGGGGAACTAGTAGACCCACTGGAATTGCGAGATTATATCCCCGACAGATAACAATGTGTGGCAAGTTGAAGCTAGATCGATCACGCGATAGTGACAAATACGATGACCGCAACAGCTCCAATATTCAACACAACCGCCAGCACGTACTTCGCAATGAACGATCCTTTGGACGTTTTGTGCCTAAACCTACGCATAGCCCAAATCCCGCCGGGCCACCCTCCAATTAGTGCCCAAACTAGAAGGGTTTCCTCTTTTATTCGCCATTGACCCTTCTTGGCACGGTGCTTGTCCAGCCAAATCGCAATCATCGATCCAAGATTAATTGCAACCAAGATGGCGACGATGAAAAGTGTAATTTGTTGGGTTGATATTTCCACTATCTATCCGATGCGCAAAAAACCGGTTGTGTCCGACCGAAATCTGAGCCAATTTTATACTGCGCTCAAACTGGGCGAAGACCGTCTGAAAATGTTAGAATCTAGTTCTCGTTTACACATTAGGTAGACGCACGCGAATCAAGCCTGATTCAACCCTGTTTTCCCACTATTCGCACACGCACAACAAAAGCTCTATCTGTGCATGTATCAGTGGTCACTCACGGTGGAGAATCGGATCAAAAGCGGACCGCACCACACGGTAAGGATCACGAATGGCAAAGCGAAATAACGATAACGCCGATATCACTGGTGGCTCAGCCGAGTACACAGCAGACGATATCACCGTCATGGAGGGGCTCGAGGCCGTACGGAAACGACCGGGCATGTACATCGGTACAACGGGCGCCGAAGGTGTATTCCACCTCATCCGAGAAATCGTCGATAACAGCGTTGACGAAGCTATGGCGGGTTTCGCAAGTCGAATCGATATAACAATCCACAAAGATGGTTCTGTTACCGTCATAGACGATGGCCGCGGAATTCCGGTGGACAAGCACCAGAAGACCGGCCTATCTGCCCTCGAAACGGTAATGACAACACTGCACGCCGGAGGAAAATTCGGTGGCAAGGGTTATCAGGTCTCCGGTGGGCTGCACGGAGTTGGTGCCTCCGTTGTGAACGCCCTCTCAGAGAAGACCGAAGTCACGGTGCGTCGCGATAATACTGTCAATGTTCAGCGATACGAACGTGGTAAGTCGGTCGGCGAAATGGAAGTTCGCAAGCAAACTGAATCCGACCTACCAGGCACCGGCACAACCGTCACGTGGATGCCTGATTCAACAATCTTTCCTGAAATCAGCTACGACTGGGACATCATTTCTGCCCGATTCAAGGAAATGGCGTACCTGAATCAGGGCCTTACGATCCATCTTCGTTCGGAATGGCACGACAGCGTTTGGCCGTTCAACGACGTGACTTACATGTTTGATGGCGGCGTTCGCAGCTTTGTACGATCACTCAACAGACGACGAGGCGCTGTACACCCGACCGTCATGTACGCACAGGAAACTGTCGATGAGGTCATGGTCGAAGTTGCAATGCAGTACAACGAGTCGTTCATCGAAAACTGCCTTTCGTTCGCAAACGTCATCCGTACAGGAGACGGTGGTGCACACGTCACAGGATTCCGATCAGCATTGACCCGAGTACTGAACGATTTCGCAAAGAAAAACAACATGTTCGGTGCAGGTAAAGACGACATCAAGGCGCTCTCTGGAGAGGACACTCGTGAAGGCCTAATGGCAGTAATCAGCGTCAAGGTCAAAGACCCTCAATTCGAAGGCCAGACTAAAGGTCGCCTCGGTAACCCTGAGGTAAAGTCTGCTGTAGAGCAGGTTGTAGGTCGAAAACTAGCTGAATTCCTCGAAGACAACCCTGGTGATGGCGCACTGATAATTAATAAGTCGACCACGGCTGCCCGAGCTCGGGCGGCGGCAAAAAAGGCTCGTGACCTCGTCATTCGTAAGAACGCAATGGACGGAGGCTCGTTGCCAGGCAAGCTAGCCGACTGCACAGAGAAAAACCCTGCTGCATCAGAGATTTACATCGTTGAGGGTGAATCGGCTGGGGGATCGGCAAAACAAGGACGTGATCGCCAGTTCCAAGCAATTCTGCCGCTTCGTGGCAAGATTCTGAACGTTGAGAAAGCAAGACCGGAGCGAATGCTTGCTCACGAAGAAATCGCCGCGCTGATTACCGCTCTTGGGGCAGGTATAGGTGAGGATTACGACGAAGCTAAACTTCGATACCACCGTGTGATCATCATGACAGACGCCGACGTTGACGGCGCACACATTCGAACACTGTTACTAACGTTCTTTTTCCGTAACATGCCGCAACTCATCGGTAACGGTCACCTCTACATCGCACAACCGCCGCTGTACCGAGCTTCACGTGGTAGGTCTGCAAAATGGCTGTATTCCGATACAGAGTTGGACGAATGGACCGCAAATCGTCTATACGGGGGGATTTCCGTCACCGCGGAATCGAACCCTGAACTTGAGCTGAAAAGCACGAAGATCGGCCGGGTTTTGACTCCAATCCGCGACTACATCGACTCGCTCGAGGTAGCCCGACTTTTGAACATTCCTGAAAATGTCATCACAAAGTTAGCTACTGATCCTGAGTATGCTTCGCTCGATTTCCGGCCTGAACGTAGGGATGAGCCAGCAAAACCAGTAGAAATTGAACAGCCATCGCTGTTTGATGATCCTGAAATTGAGTCTTCAGAAGCTACAATTGAAGAAGATGTAGAACCGGAAATTTTGCCGGATCGAACGTTCGACATCGACGGTTACACGCTAACCAAGGACATCTTTCAGAATCCCGCCGTTGTGCGTCTGCGTCTGATCTACCCAGCGATCAAAGAGGTTGTGGAAGCTGGATTATTCACTGTGTCAAAAGCTGACAACGTGATCGCAAAGAACGTTCCATGGAACGAACTGCCTATCACACTCGATAGCAGCTCTGATCGATCTGGCGTGAATATCCAACGCTACAAAGGTTTAGGTGAAATGAATCCTGAGCAGTTGTGGGGAACCACAATGGATCCGACCGAACGGTTAATGCTCCGGGTTACTGCCGAAGACGTAATGGTGGCAGATGACATGTTTAGGACTTTGATGGGTGACGACGTAGAACCCCGTCGAAACTTCATCCGAGCAAACGCACTAGAAGTGAAAAACCTCGATATTTAGGTGCTTCATGTGTGATAACAGCTAATTCGAAACAGCGCCTCTGATGACAAGAGGCGCTGTTTCGCGTCTGAAACACGCCTTCCATAGTGGGCTCTCGAACGTCCAAAAACCTCGACATTTTGGATGGAATTTCGGTCACTCAGCAGCGATCCGATTACGTAATACGCCAGCCAACCTACACAGTGATAGTAATTTTGCCTTCAGGCGTCGATTCCCACAACTTGAAGAACGGTACGCCGCGACGCTCTAGTTCGTCGCCTCCGCCCTGATGACGATCTAGAATCGCCATCACTAATACGACCTGGCAACCAAATGCCTCTACGGCGTCAATCGCCGCAAGCAAGGCTCCGCCGGTCGATACAGTATCGTCGAACGCAGCGACTTTCATTCCGGGTTGAAGATTGCCCTCGATCTGTTTTCCGGCCCCGTGCTCTTTTTGTTCGGGTCTAACAAAAAATCCTGTCCAATTCTTGCCTTCGAGGCGTGATCTAAGCGCCAGAGACCCTACAATCGGAACGGCAGCCACCGTCGGACCACCGAATGCCTCGGCACCCGAGCCATCAATCGCAATGCTAAACGCCTTCGAAATCAGGTCTGCGCCTTCAGGGTCGGTAGAAAGCATCCGGCCGTCGAAGTAGTAGTTGCTTTTCTGGCCAGATGACAACGTGAAATCACCGAACCGGAGCGAATCAAGCTCCATAGCACGATCGTACAGGCGTGTAGCGATGCTGTTCAGGTTAGATCCTTCGGCCAATGGCATCTGTGCGTGTTCTCCTATTAGCGATAAAGAGCAGTGGTTTCAATGTACTGAGCAACGGTTTCGGATATCAGATCGCTGACTGATCGTCCTGCCCGCAAACGGCTTCGGACCAGCGTCGCTGATACGTCAATCATCGGTCCTTCAAAATACGCTGCCCCGCTCGCTGGGTGTGACTCGTCAAACAATTCAGCGTCAAATCTCTGACCAGGGCGACCGACCGCAATGATCATTGCTAAACGAGCAATCTGGCCGGCACTCTTCCACCTATCCATCGATGCTGCCGAATCAGCACCAACGATCAAAAAGAATTCGACCGAATCGCCAAACAACTCATGTAAATCGCGCAGCGTATCGACCGTGTAAGTCGATCCATCACGAACGATGTCGATATTGGAAGCAACGAATTCAGGAATGTTGCCCAAAGCAAGTTCGACCATTTTGAATCGATCGCTGGCACTCGCCAGAGGCGGGTTTTCTCGAAGCCACTGGTCGGCCGTAACTACAAACAACACTTGATCAAGATCGAACGCGTCGAAAACGGCCCGAGCCACAGAGACGTGGCCAATATGAATCGGATCGAACGTGCCGCCAAACACTCCCACTTTCTTAGTGATGCGCGAAGGAGACATTATTCCCAATCAAACTCCCAATCGCCGACAAGCACTGTGTCGCCTATCAATAAACCGGCACTATTAAGCGCTTTTGTAACTTTCAACTGTTCAAGACGTCGGTGAAACTGTAACCGCGCTTCATGTGATTCCAAATTACTGCCTTTAGCGAGTCGCACAGCCTTCGGATGGACGATACGAAGTTGGCCTTCCGGATCTCGAATTACGACGTCGGAAGATTTCCTGATATTTGGCCGAATGATAGGAATCTCTTCTTCCGCTATAGCCTCAGCATGAGGTTCATTTTCATACGATGATCGCAGTAAATTGAACATCGCTTGTTTCAACTCTTCAATGCCCTCGTACGTGGCAGCCGAAACAAAAAGTGTTTCCGAATGAAGACCGTCAACCGTCTTTAGACTTTCTTTGATTTCGTCAATAAGCACTGCAACTTCATCGAGGTCGAGTTTATTTATCGCAAGGATCTGGGGCTTTTTAGCCAGATTTGCGTCGAACTGAGTAATTTCCTCGTTAATGGCTTTGATTCGGGCTGGCACATCATCTTCACTGCCGTCGACAACGTGAACAAGCACTCGAGTTCGTTGAACGTGCTTAAGGAATTCGTCACCAAGTCCGATCCCAGTATGGGCTCCTTCAATCAGACCAGGAATGTCGACCGCAACAAAAGCCTGCGGACCAAACTCAACTACACCAAGAACAGGCTCAAGGGTAGTGAACGGGTAATTGGCCACTTTTGGTCGAGCTGCACTTATGGCGGTCAGTATGCTTGATTTACCAGCGTTCGGCATTCCAATGAGCCCAACATCAGCAAGAAGTTTCAAATTTAGACGAACACGTCGTATTTCACCGTCACCGCCAGCTTCAGCAAGAAGCGGTTCTTGATGAGTTGGAGTCACAAAATGTGTGTTACCCCATCCACCACGACCACCTTCAGCAACAATCATTCGTTGACCATGCTGAGTTAAGTCGCCTATTAGCTCTTTATCTTCGCCGTCTTCCGAAATCCATACTTCCGTTCCAATCGGGACTGAAACTTCCATTGATGAACCTTTAGCACCAGATCTATGATGTCCTTCGCCATTGTTACCGTTTTTTGCAAAGAAATGTCGTTGCCAACGAAACTTTGTGAGGGTATTTACTGACGAATCGGCAATAAAAACTACGTCGCCACCATGGCCACCATCTCCTCCACCAGGCCCACCACGCGGTAGAAGCGCCTCTCTAATGAAAGCCACCTGTCCATTTCCACCGTTGCCGGCGCGCACTTCTATTACTGCAGAATCTAACATGTGAAAATCTTAATCAATAAATATTTGTAGTTATTTAATATTCATATCAGTAAGCAATGTTGATATGTGAATAACGCTCTTAGTTTGAGTATAGAGGTACTGTTGAGAAACGGTTGGTAATGAGACGGCGTAGGAAGAAATAGTGGTTGAAAATAGTTCATCGGTTGAGGAATAGTTTTTACTAATTCACCGAAATACTTGAAGTAAACGTTGTTCAGATGTGAATTCACTTTTCTACTCAAGTAATCAGATACTTTCCACAAAAATGTAAGCGTAACAAAGGCTGAATCGACAAACGATTCACAGGGTGGCATACCAAAAGTCAGAGAATTTCCATGTCTCCAGGTGAATGTCCAAAACTTGTAAGCATCATTGCAATTTCGCTTCGATGTTGCGTACCGTGATTTATCACATGCAACATCATCTCCCAAAGAACTCTTTTACGTCTGCTGCCGTCGCTAACAAGGCGTTCGTAGGGCGTTTCCAGTTGCTCATCCGAATTGAGGTGTTTCAAGGCATTTAGTAACGTGTGTGTCAACCGAAATCCTATAATCCTCGATTGCTGTCACATCTGAGTAATATGCTGGCTGGCGATTAGGAATAGATGGAACTAGGTTGTCTTTACTGAAATTCCATCATGCAACATGGCTCTCAATTACCTCAATCATGTGAACAGTTGTGTCTCGAATCGATGGTTGACCATCAACAACTATCTCAGTTAACTGGGCAACTGGTAATTCGCCTCCAATAACGAGTAAGTGGCGATTCGACTCACGTTGATAGGTATACAGACGATTTATGGCATCGATGAACACAAGAAAGCTTCTTTCACAGTCACAAGTTTCAGATCTAAAACCATAAAGAGCTTGCTGATACAGCAGATTCTTGTGTCGGAACCGAAAAGGTTCGAAGCTTATTTAGCTGAAACTTTAGATCTGCGAGAGCGAATAATAATGTCCCGCACAGTCGCAAGGTGCTGACGCACCGAACTGTCGGTTTCCATTAGCTGTTCGAATCGTTTCTGAGCATACAGAACCGTCGAATGATCCTTGCCTCCGAGGGCTTGACCTACTCTAGACGAAGTCAGGTGTGCGTCTTCACGGAGCATGTACATAGCCATTCGACGAGCCTCTGCGGTGGCTTTGTCTCTACGTTTACCTGTTATATCGTCTTGTGCGATACCGGTAAAGTCTGAAATTGCATTCAGGATTTCGTCGACAGATATCACATCTTTAGGAATCTCCGAAAGTAGGCTCTTTAACGCCTGATCCGCGAGCTCGGTTGTAACCTTGGCGCCAACCAATTGCGAATATGCAATCACTCTGTTTAGAGCTCCTTCGAGTTCTCGCACGTTTTGATGCGCACGCTGGGCGATCTGATCGAGTACTGCTGGTTCAAGATCGGGAGCCTTGCTCTGTAAGATTGCGTAGCGAGACTCATAGTCTGGTGGCTGCAGATCAACTTCTAGGCCACCGGCGAGACGTGACTGAATGCGCTCCTGCAACAAACTTTTACTCGCGGGCTCGTCGCCCGTGATAACAATCTGTTTGCCAGCCATATGAAGTTCGTTAAATGTGTGAAAGAAGCCCTCTTGGGTCTGTGGCTTCGAGGCAATGAACTGAATATCGTCCACCAGAAGCACGTCGGCACTTCGGTAGCATTCTCGGAATTTGTCAGCGGAACCCTCGCGTATCGAAGTGATGTATTCGTTGGTGAATCGCTCACTACTGACATACATCACTGTAAGTCCCCTCTTTTCGAGGACATGCCCAATCGCATGCAGGAGATGAGTTTTTCCTAGCCCAACTTCAGAATAAATATAAAGAGGGTTGTAGACAGTGCCAGGGGCCTCAGCAACTTTAGCCGCTGCCGCGTGGGCGAGCCGATTAGAGGGTCCTACAACGAAGCTGCCAAAGTTGAACGAAGGCTTGAGTGCATACGATTTAGCGTAGTCGATTTTCCCAACGTATTTGGGCGACATAGAATCGGATGTTTCTGTACTTTCAAAAACTATATTTTTGGCATGGTTTTCGTTCGGTGAACCATGAACCTTAAACTGTACTTCGAGCTTCCTTCCGGCGACTCGAGAAACGGTTCGATGGATTGTTCCAGAAAGACGCTTTTCGAGCATTTCTGCTGCAAATGGGCTGGGCGTGGAAATCGTCAGGACGTCATCAATCAAACTTACCGTTGAAGTAGGTTTTAACCACGTTTCGTAGTTTGGCCTAGGGATTTCCAACTGGAGCTGCCCTAGTGATGCTGACCAGATCTGCCGTGCGTTATCCGTCGCCGAACCCTCACTTTTTTTTGGGCGCAAAAACCCTGAGCCAGAAGCGCTGGCTTATAAAACGATCGACCAATTTATGGAGAACCGAGACCGACAAATTCGGCAACTGGACGTTGCCTGAGGTGGTGCTGGCCTGACGGCAAGCGTACCATGCGTTAGGTTGGTGTAGGCAACCCCTTCAATGGGTCAATTGACTCAAATTATTGACGAATTTCCCAGCAATTTTGTTACAAATATCATGGCCCAGTTTGAGAGACTACAAAAATTCACTTTTCTCTATCAATGCACCCTTGAACGCACCGACATTTTCGTCGCTCCACGCCCGGCGCGACGCTTGTAAAGTAACTGCATGAGAATCGTTTTTTTTGGATCTCCGACAGAAGCTGCCGACTCGCTTGGCTCGCTAATCGCGGCAGGGCACGAGGTCGCAGCTGCATACAGTCAACCCGACCGTAAGTCAGGTCGAGGGCAAACCGTAACGGCTACACCTGTCAAAATGTTTGCCACACAGAACGACATTCCCGTCTTTACTCCGAAGACCCTAAGAAACAACGAAGAGGAATTGAAACGGCTCTCGATGTTTCAGGCCGATGTGTTCGTCGTTGTTTCTTACGGGAGAATCCTGCCCCAAGAAATTCTGCAAATCCCGCCAATTGGAGTCGTAAATATTCATCCATCGCTCTTACCACTGTATCGAGGGCCAAGTCCAGTAGTGACAGCGATCCTCGACGGGCAGGGGTCTGTGGGTGTTACGGTCATGCTATTGGACGAAGGGATGGATACTGGGCCGGTACTCGCCCAATCGAAACCTGTGCAACTCACTGGACGCGAGCGAGGCGCACAGCTTCAGGATTTCCTCTTTCGAGAGGGGGCATTGATGCTCCCAGAAGTTCTCCAGAGATTGCAGGATGGATCGTTGATTCCACAACTGCAGGATCATAGCAAAGCTACCGGCACTAGGCTGATTGAAAGATCAGACGGGGAGATCGATTGGTCGGCCACGGCTGAGCAAATTGATCGTATGGTGCGAGCATATGATCCTTGGCCGGGTACGTTCACCAGCTGGAACGGAAAAGGGCTTAAAATCCTAGACGTCGTTATAAGCAACGAAGCGACGATTGGAGCAGGGGTTGTTGCGATCAATGAAAACCGGCTGCTAGTTGGTGCTGGCGCGCTAACAATCGAGCTCAAGCTTATTCAGCTCGAAGGGCGCCAAGTCGTTGCCGCCGCCGATTTCCTCCGGGGTTATCCAGGCATCGACGGAGCAACGTTAGGTTTGTAATTCGTTACGCTGTTTCGATCTGAACGATATCTCGGTGAGCGAGATGGCTGCGAACAAAATCGACGTTATCTAACCAGTAGTCGCTGCTATAGAACTTAGCTTCAGCAGATGCGATATTGGCCGCGTCGTTACCGTACGATCGAATCCAGATGAATTGTGTACGAGCGTCGTTGACCCAGCTGCTTTCGACCTTGATTCCGGCCTCTGTCATAGCAGGAATCAGTTTTGGAAATGTTTCAAGCCAACTGTCGAGCATTCCTTTGTTAATGGTGTAAGTGCGCAGGTGAGCAATAGTCATCGTTCGTAAAATCTCCGCAAGCCGATCCGGCTTTTGATGTCAGTAAAAATCAAGAAGTTGATTCTAACCATATGCTGAGAAAACCTGTGGCGCTGTCAGTAGGTTGTTACCGTCAGAAATAAATCCAGTCATAGCCCTGAATTCTACGAACCTTTGAGCATTCCCATGAGTGCGCGCTTGCCCCCGGGACCTGAGATCTTCTTCATCATCTTCTGCATCTGTTTGAACTGATTTAGAAGTTGGTTGACCTGAGTTGTAGTCGTTCCCGATCCATTCGCAATTCGTAGTCGTCGCGACCCATTTATGATCGTCGGATTTTCACGTTCGATCATAGTCATCGAGTGAATGATTGCTTCGACCCGTGCCATTTGTCGTTCATCAATATCTTTAGCGTTGAACTTGCCTCGTAGCGAACCCATCCCGGGAATCATGCCGATAATGTCGGTCAATGATCCCATCTTCTTGATGGTTTGGAACTGCTGCAACATGTCGTTCAGATCGAACTGGTTTTTTCTAATTTTCTGTTGGAGAGCTTCGGTCTGCTCAGTATCAAACTGAACTTCAGCCTTCTCGATCAGCGACTCGATGTCACCCATACCCAAAATTCGAGAAGCAATTCGATCTGGGTGATACACCTCAAATTGGTCGGGCCGTTCCCCGACACTGATGTACTTGATTGGAACCCCAGTCGCCGATCGCATAGAGAGAGCAGCACCACCACGAGCGTCACCGTCCATTTTGGTGAGAACCATTCCGGTGATACCGATACGATCATTGAACTCACCACCGGAACGGACTGCGTCTTGACCTGTCATGGCGTCTAGAACAAGCAGAGTTTCTACCGGAGAGGTCGCGTCACGAATCTCCTCAAGCTCGCCCATTAGGGCATCGTCTATTGCGAGCCGACCTGCAGTATCGAGAATGAGGTAGTGAATATTTTCGTCGGCTGCTTTTTTGTACGCAGCTTTCGCGACTTTTACCGGAGTCGAACTAGACGGCTCTTCTGAGTAAACGGTGAGATCAAGCTGCTTTCCAAGTTGTTTAAGTTGGTCGATGGCTGCAGGACGCTGCAGGTCACAGGCCGCCATCATTACGGACTGCTTCTGCTTTCGTAACCACAGAGCGAGCTTGGCAGCGAGGGTTGTCTTACCCGCACCCTGCAATCCGACGAGCATGATGACGCTAGGTGGTCTCTCGGCTCTTGCTAGCTCAACCGCTTCTCCACCGAGAATTTGCGTTAGCTCATCTCGAACAATACGAATTACTGATTGTCCTGGAGTGAGCGACGTGTACACCTTGTCGCCATTGGCACGTTCTTTAACGTTTGCCACGAACTGGCGCGCTACCTTGAAGTCGACATCGGCCTCAAGAAGGGCGAGCCGAACTTCGCGCAGGGCCGCGTCAATATCTTTTTCAGATAGCTTGCCGCTATTGGTTAGCTTGCCGAAGACTCCGCCAAGCTTGTCGGAAAGTGACTCAAACATAGTTCGAGTTTACATGCCCAACCTTCTGAATGTCATTGCGTTGAGTCCGGTGACACGGCAATCATAGTAATTCGACCGGAAATCATGAAGCTAGCAGTGCATCCTACAAAACCGGACAGTTATCCACGGTCCTATTTGGCACCAAGTAACGACTCTGCTTCGGCGGTAGCGGTCTCAGGTACAAACAGAGTTGCGATTACTGTTGCTTCGGCATCCTCAGAGTTTCCGCTATCAGCAGCCGAACTTGCAATGAACCAGATCACAAGCATTAGAACTATCGCAAGTCCAACCCAATACCCGAGACCCTCGTAACGCTTCAAAAGCGAACGATTGCCGCTATCGATTATGTTTCGTCTGGGTTGGACCCTTCTTGGCTCTTCGTTCATTTCACTCTCAGCTATCAAACGATTCGGTTCGGTACGGCCAATCATGCTCAACGACCGTGTCACCGTCGGTCGCAGTCTCTAGTAAGGATAATCTGGGCATAAGAATGTCCCAATGTTTCTCAACATCGAACGGTGCAGATCATGGCCGACCCGTCAGATGTGGTGTTAATAGTATTCGAGCACGACTAATCACAGCAGTTTGATGTTTAAACAGTGTTGACATGATTACAACGGTCGAGATGCCCGCCTCATCGAATGCATTGGCAACATGTTCGACTGGTACGTGATACACAAGTCTCAGAGTTGCATGCAACCCTGAGACTTTCAGAAAAGATTTGTCCGAAGTCTAATCGCTCGACCTACGCCATCAAGCCAACTTCGCCAACTGTATCCAACGTTACTTCTGTCCGAGCTTGCACATCGGCGAACGACCAACCCGGCGCTGTTTCTCGTAAAATCATTCGACCGTTTTCGCGATCAATTTTGATGACCGCAATGTCGGTAATGATCTCATCCACACAGCCCGGTGCAGTCAGTGGAAACGTACACTCGTTGACGATCTTCGTTATGTCGCCTCGTGCGGTGTGCTCCATCGCGATCACCACTCGCTTGGCATTCGCCGCGAGATCCATTGCGCCGCCTATGCTGCCAATTCCACGTTTTGGAATCATCCAGTTCGCCAGATCACCATTTCGTGACACCTGAAGAGCACCAAGCACAGTGACATCGATGTGACCGCCGCGAATCAGATTGAACGACTCGACCGAATCGAAGAACGCCATTCCCGGTACAAGCTTAGGAAATTTGCCACCTGCGTCCATGAGATTCGGATCACCTTCACCGGGCGCCGAGAGTTCTTTGAAACCGAGGATGCCGTTCTCAGCGTGATACAGCAGTTCAACCCCGTTCGGCAGAAAGTCAGCACACAGCGCTGGGATGCCGATACCGAGGTTGACGGTAGATCCATCAACAAGATCACGAGCCGCGCGCTTAGCTATCGCCGCTCGATTGAGCCGAGGTGCAGGGTCGTTTCCAACTATTGCTGGTGTGACGTTCACGGAAGTGGATCTCCTGCTTCTCGCTGAACAATTCGATTTACATAGGTGCTCAATGTCCCGACTCTCTCCGGGTCTATTCCACCAATTTCGACAATTTCGTCCACTTCAACAATCGTTACCTTCGCTGCCGTCGCCATTGCCGGATTGAACGCACGAGAAGTCCCGATGTATTGCAAATTGCCCCGAGCATCAGCCTTTTGTGCACGAATCAAAGCGAAGTCGGCCGTGAGCGCCTGTTCGAGCAAGTAAGTACGGCCGTTGAATTCGCGGTGTTCTTTGCCTTCAGCTACCGGTGTGCCGACCCCTGTCGGAGTGTAAAAAGCTGGAATTCCAGCTCCGGCCGCCCTGATACGTTCGATCAGCGTGCCCTGCGGAACAATATCGACCTGCGCATTTCCTTCTCGCCAGGCTTTTTCGATTTCACTCAAGGGATTGGTTGTTCCCGGTACAGGAAACGAGCAGATGATTTTTGTCGCCTGACCACTCTCGAAAAACATGCCTTGATCTATCGGATAAAGATGATCTGGCCATCCGTACCCGGTCGTTTTCGAAATCCCAGCGACGTTGCCGATGATCGTCAGATCACCAACTCCGAGTTCGCGAAGAGCCATCATTAGGCGAGTTGGCTGCCCTCCAGCACCACCGAATCCGCCAATCATGATCGAAGCACCCGAAGGAATATCGGCTACGGCATCGGCAAATGAGTTGGAAATCTTATTAATTGGCACGGCGAGCCAGATTGTACGGTCTTTTCGATGGATGTCGCTTACACTTCGTTGAGTTTTTACTCGCATATGTTCGAATTTAGGACGGTATCGCCTATCTGTCGAACAATTATTCCCTTTGAAGATGTCCTCCACCAACCGAAAGCCCAAAGGTAACGTTTTCACCCTAATTGCCCATCGAGGGTCATCGTATGACGCGCCCGAAAACACGTTTGAGGCGTTCGATCTAGCTCTCGATCTCGGCTTCAATAATTTCGAAACCGATGTCCAGTTAACTAGTGATGGCAAAGCTGTACTAATTCACGACGACACTCTTGATCGAACAACCGATACAACGGGACTCGTCGCTGAAACCGGCATAGCGAAGGTCAAGTCACTAAATGCGGGGCTTTGGTTCGAAGGTCCTGAAGACGGCGCCGGAGTCCGCGGCCCACTCGCATACCCAGAGGCATTCGTACCAACGCTCGACGAATTCCTTGAACGATACGCTGGCAAAGCGCACGTTCACCTCGAACTTAAATCAAGCCAGCCTGAACTTGCTGCAATTTCTATGAAGTCGTTGAATCAGTGGGGGTGGCTTGACCGGCACACCGGCGATAACATCGCCCCAGGACTAACGATTTCGTCGTTTCATTTTGAGCAACTTGAACGCTCGATAGCTCTGATGCCAAACATTGCGCATGGTTGGCTACTGCAAAAAATCGACAAAGCATCCTTAAAGGTTTCTGTTGAACTTGGGCTTTCGGGTATCTACCCGAATGCAAGCAAGGTGACCGAAAAGCAGATCGCCGACGCAAACAACGCTGGTCTGGTAGTAAGAACGTGGGGCATTGCTGATTCGAAAGCCGCTCTCAAGCGGGCGTATCGTTCAGGCGCGGTCGGTACGACGGTTGATTGGCCAGCGAAGGCCCGTGATCTTATAACGTCGTTGTAAAGGCACCACGCTAATTCATCTTCGTTTTGGCGCAATCCTCACACAACATCCACGCTGCTTTGCGAGTGGCAGCCCGTTTAACCGCTACTTTTCACTTTGATACGTGAAATACGACTGTCTAGCCGTGGGTTCGCGCCCAACGAATAGCCGACAAACTAGCCGAGCCTAAGCGGAGTAAACAAAAAATGTTCTACGACACATCTAGCTTCATTAAACCTGCCCCGCATCTACGTGATGACCGATTCCACGCACTTGTGATGCTTCTCCCTCGTGAGTCGAAACGCCTGCTCGCACGGGCCGTTCTCCAAATACCGGAGGTAAAGCGAGCTCTCGAAGACGGCTGGTTTGTAGTTTCCCGCGGCGTAACACCCGCATACATTCTTGAGGAGCTGACTGGACAGCCCGGTGATAAGGGCAACAGCACCGCTGGCATCGTCACGAGTGGTCGACTCGCTAGCGTTATCGAAGAAGACCGTCTTGGACCTTGGGTTTTCGAGAATGGCAAGCTGTCCGAAACCCCTGCACCGAAGGCACTAGCACAGTTCAGGGCTCGCGACGTTTCGATCAAGGGTGCGAACGCTGTCGACCCGAACGGAAATATTGGCGTGCTTGCAGCCGACGGTGGTGGTGGGACAGTTGGAGGAATCTGGGGCACCATTACCGCGCGTGGTGCCCACTGGGTCGCACCGGTCAGCCTTGAGCGTCTAATTCCAGATGTGATCGAGGCAGCTCGTGTTTGCGGGAATCATCTTTGGGATCTAACGATGGGCCAAGCAGCGGGACTAATGCCGATAGTGAACGCACAGGTCGTTACTGAAATTCAGGCACTAAACATTCTTACCGGGGTTACCGCGGTTCATGTCGCGTCGGGTGGTGTTGCGGGAGCAGAAGGCGCAGTGATCCTTTCGCTATCAGGCGAAGAAACTGTAGTCCGAGAGGCGTTCGAACTGCTCGAAGGCATCAAGGGCGAAGAACAGTTCGAGGCTCCTCGACTGATCCCTTACATTCGCGAGCCTGCGGCGGCTCCACAGCACTAATCGCTTTGTCCGATGATCAATGAGTGGAACTCGAATACGGTGAAAAGCGCGCCCTCATGGGCGCGCTTTCTTTATTGCCAACTTATTCCGACTAGGTCATCAGTGCGGTAAAGTCAGGCTCAGAAAATTTGTCATCAGTTTGCTAAAAGAGTTTTGGGAAGAAGTAACGAATGAAAATCGAGAACGTCAGACTTCGTCACGTATATGGAACCATTGAAACCGATGGGTTGTTCTGGGAAGAGCGACTTGTTCAGCCGCTCGACGTTTATGCAGAGTTTCGTGACGTCACTAAACGTGTTGAGTGGAGCTCCGAGAAATCGAAAAATGAACTCGCTCACGATGCCTATTTCGTCCAGATCGAAACCGATGACGGAGTGATCGGAATCGGAGGGCCGATGGACAAAGCCGTCGCCTTCATAATCGAAAACGAACTGACTCGATATCTGGTAGGTCGAGACCCACTCGCGACAGAGTTCCTTTGGGACATCATGCACCGCGGATCGGTTCACGGCCGTCAGGGCAATACGATGATTGCCATCAGCGCGATCGACAACGCCCTTTGGGATCTAAAGGGGCGCTTCCTGAACGTTCCGGTGTATTCGATCATCGGTGGGCCAACTCGAACGAAAGTCCCTGCATATGCATCAATGCTCGGCTTCGACGTGCTCGACAACGGACGCGTCGCCGAGCGTGCAAAACAGTACCAAGAGCTCGGGTACACGGCACAAAAGTGGTTCTTCCGCCACGGTCCAATGTCCGGGGCGGAGGGTCTTCAGAAGAATGTCGAAATGGTGCGAACTCTTCGAGAAACCCTTGGGGACGACGACGACATTATGCTCGATTGCTGGCAGTCGATGGACGTGAACTACGTCATCAGGCTTGCTGAGCAGATCGAAGAGTTTCACCCTCGCTGGCTCGAAGAGTGTGCAATGCCAGATCGAATAGATTCATACCGCAAGATTCGTGAGGCAACCAACATCCCGCTTTCGGGAGCGGAGCACCACTACACCCGTTGGGGCATGAAGCAGTTCATCGATGCTGAGGCACTAGATATTCTTCAACCGGATATCTACTGGGCGGGAGGACTGTCAGAGGTTCTAAAAATTGCCGCTGTTGCCACAACTGCCGACCTGATCACGATTCCACACGGCCACTCGACCAACGCTGGAATCCACTTCTCGGTCAGCCAATCACCTATTCACACGCCGTATCAGGAATATCTGGTCAAGTGGAATACCATCCATCAACACTTCCTAAAAGACGCCGTAACCCCTGAAAACGGCTCTATTTACGTCCCATCAGGCGTCGGTATGAGCATGGACCTTGACCCCGATAAGATCGAACGCGAGGAAGAACCAAACTTCGGTTCGTAAATGGCACTAGCGGTCTCTTAACCCTTGCCTTAGCGGCAAGGGTTAAGAGACCGCTAGTTTATGACGCGGCTCCAAGTGCGAATGCACGCTCGGACCGTAATGAGATTGCAGTGGCGACCAAGTCACGTAAGTGGCACCCGGAGCGAAAGACTCATCATGAAAATCACCGACATCAGACTTCGCAAGCTAACCGGAACCCTCGAGGTTGACGGTCCGTTCATGGAAGAACGGCTCGCCATGCCGCTTGATATCTACGAAGAATTTCGAGTGCAGGGTCCACCCGAAGCCGGAACTCAGGTCGACGATTCGCACTACGAGTTAAACCAAGTCTTCGTTCAAATTGATACCGATGAAGGCGTTAGCGGAATCTCTGGGCCCACCATGCCCGGTGGCACAGCGTTCCACGTATGGCAGATGCGGGATTTCTTGATCGGTCGTGACCCGCTTGCAACGGAGTTCCTTTGGGACATCATGCACCGCAAGTCGGTTCATGGTAGGCAGGGCGAACCTATGATGGCGATCAGCCTGATCGATAACGCCCTGTGGGATCTCAAGGGTAAGTGGTTCAAGCAGCCGGTATGGAAACTCATCGGGGGTGCTGGAAGGGGCTCAATGCCTGCGTACGCTTCGATGCTCGGATACGCGACTCAAGATATGGGACTCGTAAAAGAACGGGCTCTCGAAATGCAAAGCCGGGGTTACAAGGCCCAAAAATGGTTCTTCCGTCACGGTCCGATGTCAGGTCCATCTGGTTTCAAAAAGAACGTCGAGCTTGCCGAAACGCTGCGTGACACTCTCGGAGACGATGACGACATCATGCTCGATTGCTGGCAGTCGATGGATGTGAACTACGTGGTCAAACTCGCATCTGCTATAGAAGACACCCACCCTCGTTGGCTCGAAGAAGTCGCAATGCCTGATCGAATTGATTCATACCGAAAAATTCGTGAAGCTACGAACATCCCGATATCTGGAGCCGAACACGAGTACACCCGTTGGGGTTTCAAGCGATTTATCGATGCCGAAGCAGTCGACATCATCCAACCTGACCTTAACTGGGCTGGAGGGTTGTCGGAAGTAATGAAGATTAGTGCGCTAGCTACGACTTACGATCTAATCACTATCTGCCATCAAGGGGTGACGCCTCCCGGCATGGCATGGTCGTCGGCTCAATCGCCGATTCACACTCCTTATGTTGAAATGCTCGTGAAGCACGCAGCCATGAGCTACTACTTCGACGTTAACGGCGGACCAAACTTCGTAAATGGAGATCTATCAGTCAGCCAACATCCTGGTTTTGGATTCGATATTGATGAGTCCAAAGTCGAGTCACAATCTGAAATCCAGTATTAAGCCTATCTTGAAACGGACATGGTCTTCCTCAGCGTTGGAGCGTTTGGAGTAAGTCGAGAATTACCGTTCGATACTCCGCTAAAGATCACCGTCGAAATACCCCAATATGGGTGCTAGCATCCATATTGCCATTAAAGGAATTACGCACAATGCATGCCATATAAGAATTGGTCAAACATGCGATATGCCGCGTCCCGAAATGCGGCAATTGTTATGATTGATTCACCATAATTGGTATCAACTGCAAGCGTTGTTTCGGGTGACGCTGGGCTGAGGGAATTGCGGGGCGGATTGATGTGTAGTGAATAGTTCATTTTGGTTGGATGGCAGCACGCCGTCTGTGGGTATTAAGACAACTGTCGCCGGTTACAGTCCCGCGATATGTCTTGCGATTCTTGTGTTTGTCTTAGCGACGATTTCGATCATCCGAGCAGATCATCTGATTGCCGATGGCGGCCCGTCTCATTTCGCGGTGGGCAGCAAGTTCGTATTGCTGCAATTCTCACAATTGGGAACACAGGCGAAACAGGTTGCTCTGCAAACTGGGCTTGAGTCAGCGCATCAGGCTGTAAACACTCTGATAATGGCGGTTGCCCTGATCACGATTATCGCCGTCGGAGTAGTCGTTTATTTGAATGCAAATCTCGTCCGTGCTAAACACAAACTCGAAAATCAGAATGCAGACCTCCGCGACACTAAACTTCTCCGAGAGCAGTTTCTGACATCGGCAACGCATGAGTTAAATACGCCGTTGACTGTAACCACGGCTCTGACTGATGTTTTGGCGCGAAATCGTCAAGGTAACCTGACCGATCGACAGTTGGAACAACTTGCGGCGATACAACGTAACAATAGGCATTTGCAAGACATGGTCGACATGATGATTCAGACCACAGATACTGGAGTAGATCGAGGAATGCGCTCTGAGAATGTCCAATATTCAGAGTTCATTGAAGGTGCCCTTGAATCCATTAAGGCTAATCTTGATCTGCAAGGCATCACCATCCAGTGGTCTGTCATGACATCGACGGATTGCGTAAATATAGACTCCGATCGAATAACTCAGGTTGTTTCTAATCTAGTTGTTAATGCAGGTCAAAACTCACTAGATGGCGCGATCGTTTTCATTTCGACTGAACGAATCGAAAACAATGTCGTAACCTGTGTCCGAGACTTCGGTCCTGGAATTCCAGCCGCTGATCAACCACATGTGTTTTCAGCTTTTTACAAGGCCGATACTGAAATCAACAGACGAAATCGCAGTGCAGGCTTGGGCTTAACTATAGTTAAGCGAATAGTCGAAGATCATGGCGGTGAAGTTCGATTAGCTTCCGATGGTCAACAGCATGGCACCACATTTTGTTTCACTCTGCCAATCGCGAGCTAATCTCAAATTGATCATTTGAGTTCTTGTGGTCAACTTCAGGGGCCATCACTTCGCGTGCGTTAAGCGCGCTTAAGCGTGGGCTTAGTCATAATGACACCCACAACGCTGAGGATCATTCATATCCTTACGCGAGGCCTCATTTGCCGTAACCCGACTAAGCGAAGTGAAAGGACCCTCCTCAATGAAGATCATCGACGTCAAGGCATACCCTCTGAGAACACGCACAGCGTTAGTGAGAGTGTTTACCGACGAGGGCGTTGAAGGCATAGGTGAATGTTCCCCTATGAACGTGCCGGTGATGTGCTATTTCGTCGAAAACGCTCTCAAGCCATTAATCATGGGCAAAAACCCACTTGATGTTGAGCGACTCTGGGACGACATGTTCTTCGGAACATACAAGCTGGGTACTTCGGGAACCCAGCCCAGTTGTATCAGCGGCATAGATATAGCTCTGTGGGACATCAAAGCGAAAGTCGCGGGAATGCCCTTATATCAGTTGTTGGGTGGAGCGGTTCGCACCACATTCACAATGTACAAAAGCATGGGCGGAGGAAGTGCGAACACTCCCAAAGAGATGCTTGCCAGAGTCGAGGAAGCATACGGAGAGGGATTCAAGGCAATAAAAATTCGTATGGACTGGAAGTATCGGCAGGACGTTGACCCGGCAAAAGATCTCGAAATGTTCCGACTCTGCCGTGAATTTCTGCCTACCGATTTTCCGCTCAGCTTTGACGCCAACAACGGCTATTCGGTGTCGACGGCTATTCAGCAGGGCAAAAGGTTTGAAGATTTGGGCATTTATCATTTCGAAGAGCCTGTATCGCCAACAAATTATGAAGGCATTCGAGAAGTTGCTGATGCCCTTGATGTTCCTGTTTCTGCTGGAGAGCACGAGTACACACGCTGGCAATTCCGCGATCTTATCAACATAGCGAAACCCGACCTTCTTCAACCCGATGTCGTCAAATGCTGTGGCCTCACCGAGGGTAAGCGAATCGCCGTGCTGGCAGAGACACACGATATGTCAGTGGTGCCTCACATGACTCAGCCTACGATCGGAAACGCTGCCTCACTGGCCTTGTGCGCCACTCTTCCACTATCAGGAAGGCCACACGAGTACTCCGGGCAGCGAGACGATCTGGACGAGCTCTTTGAGGATCCTTGGGAGTTCAAGAACGGTGAAATGACCATTCCAGACAAACCCGGCTTAGGGTTAACGGTCAATGAGAAAGCACTCCAAGCAGCGCTAATGACCTAGGCTCTGACTTTGGGCATTCCTGGTGGGCGTTGAAGACGCCACGGGGAGAGTCATGGTGATATCCGTGCCCTTGTCAATTTTGCTATTTGCTTCGATCTTGCCGTGATGTAAATCAACCAGCGTTTTTGCGATCGCCAACCCTAGGCCTGTGCCGGTTTCATTCCGTACATTGAGTTGATTCGATCTGAAGAACGGCAAGAAAATACTCGTAAGATCTTCCTCTGGTATCCCGATGCCCTCATCGGAGACAGCGATGGAAACTCGGCTTGCGTTCGATCCGACTCTCACAGTGATTCGAGTTTCCGGCGGTGAATATTTGCAGGAATTTGTAATCAAGTTAGAAACAACCTGTACGATTCTTCCGTGATCGGCACTAACCCACACTGGTTTTGTATGTGGCTCGATTGTCAGCGTTTGGTTGCGCTGCCTTGCGGTCGGTTCTAACGATTCGACAACCAAGTCGAGAAGCGAGTGAATCTCAAATTCTGATTTCTCTAATTTGAGCTGGTCAGTGCTCATTCGTGAGAAATCCAACATGTCCTCTATAAGTCCGTTGAGATTCTTGCTGTTTCGCTTAATTACATCAATATGCTCTTTCTGAATATTCGCCAGCGCGCCATCTCGATCCCTCCCCAAGATGTCGGCGAAAGCCATGATCGCAGTGAGCGGTGTTCGCAATTCGTGAGAGACAATTGAGAAAAATTCTTCTCGCTGTTCATTCAGTTCCAGTAGCTGTTTATTTTGTGCATCAAGGTCACGCCTTGCCTCACGATCTAATTCGGCCTGAACCAGATTCGTAATGTCACGCTTCGTACTGATGTATTTGGTGACAGTGCCATCGTCTCCGAATACCGGTGTTAGTGAGGTCTCTGAAAGGTACTCAGAACCATCTTTACGTTTGGTCCAGAGTCGCCCTATCCAAGGTTGCCCACTTCCTACTTGCTCCCATGCAGCAACTGATATGCCAGACGTGTTTTTACTCGAACCTAAGAAGGGCGATGGGTGGCCGAAGGCCTCTTCTTTCGAATAACCGGTATCGCGAACGAAAGCTTGGTTAACCCATTCGATCGAAGTATCAGTATTTATGATAATTACCGCGTCGTAAGCTGCTTCGATTGCAGTTGCCAGAGTCTTATTCGCCTCTTCTGCTTTTACCCGTTCAGTAACGTCTCTCCTAACTCCAAGAAATTTGTCCACTTCACCTGTTTCGTTGAATATCGGACTCAGAGTGGCGTCGACAATGTACTTAGAACCATCTTTGTGTGTGCTGGGAAGTGTCCTACGCCAGGTGTTTCCTTGGCGTAGCTGTTTCCAATGCTCATCAATTTCATCAGACGTTAAGATTGCCTGTTCTGGATACTTGAAATCAGGAGCAAAAACTTCTTCCTTGGAGAATCCGGTTTGTTTTTCAAATGCAGCGTTTACGTAGGCAACAGTTGTATCTGCGTTTCGAATAATAATCGCGTCTTCGGCCGCTTCTAGAGCAGTCGCTTGCAGCTGTACATCTCTAAGGGCAGCTTCAAGTTGGTTGTAGTGATTTGAGGTGGCAATAGCCCCGGCAATTTGATCTCCAATCTGTTCAATTAGATCAACTTGGTGCGGTCCATAAGCATTCGGCGTTTTCGAACGAAGGTTCAATGTTCCAACAACATGACCCTGCCATTGAAGCGGGGTAATCACTAGTGAATTCACTCCGGCTTGCTGGCGAATTAGTTCTTGAGGTCGACTTTTCGCGTAATTCACATAATCAGCACCGTTTGCTATGAGCGTCTTGTGATCGGTTAAAGGCCCATGCATAAGCCAATCTCCACGCACGGGAAGAGTTTTGGGGTGATTGTCTTCCTCCACCAAAATACCGCTTACCAAAACGTCAGTAATTTCGGTAATTTTTTGGTTCACCAATGCAACGACGAGGCGATCAAAAGGCACCAATGATTGGGCCTGCTCAACGAATGCCGATAGCACTTCGTCGAGTTCAAGGCTCGAACTGACTATTCGGCCGATCTCAGCAATGCGGGCTTGCTCGTCAGCAAGTTTCTGGCGAATAGCGGATTCTCGCTCGAGCAAAACGAACTGCTGACTGGTAGCAATAACACCTGCAATTTGAGCAGCAATTTGGGTTCCCAACCGAACCTCATGATTGCCGTACGAGTTCTTTTGTATGGATCGAAATACAAGTGATCCAACTAGATTCCCCTGCAACACAATTGGAACGAACATAGCAGACTGCAGGCCGGCAGCAATTCGAACACTATTGTTTGCTGCGCCATAAGCCCTCGAAATACTACTGAGCGAGGTGGCATCAGCCACAACCGGTTCGTGCTTTTCGTATACCGAAGCAGGGAGGGCACTGTCTTCGAGTGAATAAGGGGCCCCCGTCAGGTTTCCTTCGTCTAATCGTTGTCCGCTGATATGTGCATCTGAGAGAAGACCTGATTCTGGATCAATTGTCGAGATCACGAGGCGGTCAAACGGAACAAGCATTTTGGCTTGGTCTGCAAACGCCGAAAACACATCATTAATGTGTAGTGATGAGCTTATAATCCGGCCGATTTCAGCTATTCGCCGATATTCTTCAGCGGAAAACTCAAATTCGCTATTTGGTGCGTTGGTGTTAGGTATAGAACTGCCCTAAGAACGACTCTCTACGGAGTTTGAATATCGATTCGGTTTGAAGTCCGCTGATTATGCAGTTTAGCTGTTTAACATGATGCAGAGCGCAGCTTATTCAATTCCTGTTTAGTCATCTTTCCCTGTCGGCCTGTAGTCGAATCGGCAAATTGCTAAAGATGGCGGCGGGTGTACGCCACCGGAGAGCAGAGTAGAACGGTTGCGGGATTATGAACTGATCTCGAACCACCATATAAGCGAAGGACAAGCTGCAAGAAAGCTTGGTACATATCGAACTAACTACCAAGGGGTAGAGGTTAGTTTTGAGGCGACGGAGGAGGGATGACGCCCGGAATTTTAACAGTGACGGTGGTTCCAACATTGATCTCACTCTGAACATCGATCTGCCCGTCGTGCAGTTCGACTAGAGTTTTGGAGATCGACATCCCTAGACCCGTTCCCGATTGTGCCCGTATCTCATCGCGTTCAGATCGATAAAACGGCGAAAATGCAGATCGCAAATCTGCTGCAGACATTCCGTACCCCGAATCAACCACACAAAACTCAACCGATTTGCCGTCGGTGGTCGTAAGGATGTTGATTCGCGAACCCTTAGGGGAGTACTTACAGGCATTGGTGATCAAGTTAGAAAAAACCTGAATCAGTCTGCTCTTGTCCGCGTTGATCCACACATCTTTCGTGTTCGACTCAATGGTTATCGTTTGTTCACGCTCTCTTGCCGTTGGGCCGAGCGATTCGCCGATTGATCTGACCATTGCGTCGACATCGAGTGCTGCTAGGTCGATTCGTATCGACCTGCTATTGAGGCGTGACATGTCTAACACGTCTTCGACAAGGTTTATCAAACTGCGACTGTTGCGCCTAATTACATTGAGTTGTTCTAATTGACCGTCAGTTAGATTGCCGGCGCGGTTTCTGCTTAAAATGTCAGAAAAAGCAGTAACCGCGGTCAATGGCGTGCGCAGTTCGTGTGAGACGGTTGTAAAAAACTCTTCGCGCTGCGTATTCATCTCTTGTAGTTGTTGGTTTTGTGCATCCAGCTCGGCGCGTACTTGGCGATCTCGCTCAGCCTGAATGCGTTCAGTCACATCACGGCGTATTGAAACGTAACTAGTGATACTTCCATCTTCAGCAAGTACCGGACTTAGTGATGCATCTATGGTAAATATCGTTCCGTCTTTTCTTTGACTGAAAATCGTCCCCCGCCAGATATTTCCTTGTCTGGCTACTTCCCAGATATTTTCGTAGGTTGTATCGGAACTGGAACTCGACCTCAATATGCTCGAGGGCTGGCCAATCACTTCGGCTTTTGAGTAACCCATTTGTTTCACAAACGCGCTATTCACATAGCCAATAGTGGTGTCCGGCAGCAATATGACCACCGCGTCGCCTGCTTCCTCAAGGGCGGCATTTTGTATTTTTAAATCGTCCAGAGCTGCGCGTTCTGCAGTAACGTCGAGAGCGATTTCGCGACTACTGAGGAAATTACCGTCAGCATCAAATTCTGGAAATGAGCTGAAACTAAGGTGAACTTCACTTCCACTTTTAGTTACATAGATCGTTTCGCCAGAATTGCGCTCACTGTTACTGGCGCGTAGCTTGTAGTGCTTTTCCGATAAATCGCGTGACTGGCTTGGCTGAAGATCCCAAAAGAGGGCTCCGATTAATTCGCCGGACGAGTATCCGAGAATATCTTCAACAGTTTTGTTCACATACGAAAATCGACCTTCGGCGTCCATTCTCCAAACCAGAATATGTCCGCTTTCAACGATATCCCGGTAACTTGCCTCGCTTGTTGCAAGTAGTTGATATTGCTTTGATGTTGAAACGGCACCAGCTATTTGTGCACCAATTTGGTTCGCCAACTCGATCTCATGATCGTTATAGGGATGAACTTCTTTCGAACGGAACGATAAGAGCCCAACAACATTTTTCTGCCATTTGAGAGAGCTAACCAGAACAGATTTCAGTCCGAGCGCGAGAAGATGTTTGTCGAATTCTCTGGATCCAAAATCCCTATGATCGTCGCTATTGGATACGAATGACGTTCCACTTTCTATGACGTTCAGTTGAAGCGGGTTGTATCCAACATCATGTCGGATTCCGGCCTTCGTACCGAGTCCATCAACAAATTCATCAATCAGTGTTTGGCGGTCTTCACTGAGCAAGATAATTACTAGTCGATCGAACGGTACGAGTTCGCGCACCTGTTCGACAACGAGTGAAAACACCTCGTCAAGATCTAGTGTCGAGCTGACGATCCTGCCGATCTCGGCAATTCGGCTCTGTTCTTCTGCCAGCTTGCGCCGTCCCGCCGATTCCGTTTGCAGTAGTGATCTCTGTTGGGTCGAGGCAATAACTCCGGCGATTTGCACTGCAATTTGTTTCGCTAGGTCGACCTCGACTTCGTGATAGGGATCGGGTTGGAATGACCTAAACACCAACGCTCCGACGATTGTTCCCTGTAGAACTACCGGAACGAACATTGTCGATATCAATCCTGCTGCAACCCTCGTTCTATTGCCGTCTGTAACATCTGTCTTGGCTCTCTCGGCTAACTCCTCGGCATTGGCGACAAGTACCTCGTGGTCTTCGTACACCGTTGTGGGTAAGACGCTTTCTTCAAGTGATAACGGCCCAGTACTGTTTCCATGTGGGATCATTTTGCCCGCAACGTAGGCATCGTAAATTTTACGATTCTGCGCATTTATCATTGAAATTGCCAGCCGATCGAACGGGACAAGTTCTCGTGCTGCCTCAGCGAATGCCGTGAATACGCTATCGAAATCCAGCGTCGAGTTGACAATTCTGCTGATCTCAGCAATCTGTTTGCGCTCACGTGATTCTCGTTCTAGTTTGGAATACTGGTGCGCTGAAGCGATTCCACCTGCAATCTGGCCTGCAATCTGTTTCCCAATTTCAATCTGATGTTGTCCGAATGCACTAGGATCAAATGCCCTAAACGAGAGCACACCGAATGAACTGCCTTGCCAGATGAGCGGAATCAGCATTAGTGAATTAAGGTCGACTTTTCAGCGCGAAATTTCTTCGGGAGAATCGCTGTTGTAAGTATCTAAATCGGCACGGTTGTAAACAGCGGGAACGTTGTCGACGAATAGAGTTGTATACGCGTCGGTGCCGCGGTACACACGCCGACCTCCACTTGGGTCATCAGGAATTTCAATACCAGCGACGTACTGGTCGATGAGTTCAGTGCGATCTTCAGAAAGAATTGCAATGATTACGCGGTCTGCTGATATAAGGGAAAGCGCTAGTTCAGCAAATTTCGGGTAGACATTAGCGATATCGAAAGTCGACCCGACGATGCGCCCGATTTCCGCGATTCGTCTTTGCTCATCGATAATACGTTCCTGATTCTCTGGGTCAGGGTTAGTAGTTCGTGTGGATTCAGTCACGTCGGTTTGGTCTCGTTGGAAGGCACAGCCCTATTGTTTACGTGTTCTGGTGATAACGAAATGGTTTTTTCCTGACCTGCTTCACCGCTAATACGGATGTGGGGCAGCATCAGTTCTACACGACCGTTCAACTGACCACGTGTCGGCATGTGTTACATAAGTAGCTTCTTCGCGTACTTGATCTCCATCTCCGTCAGCTTTTCTACTCGACGCCTGAAGTCGGGATCAGTAGAAAACTCTGCTTTCAAGAACGCATCGAGAACTTCCTTAGCAACGGCGATTCCGATTATCCAAGCACCCATGCAAATTAGATTCACATCATCGTGCTCAACGCCCTGGTGGGCACAGTGCGTGTCATGGGTAAGTGCTGCTCTAATACCCGGAACCTTGTTCGCCGCGATTGCGGCACCTACACCAGTGCCGCACACGAGAATCCCCCGGTCGGCATCTCCAGACAATATTGCCGAAGTCACCAATTGCGCAATATCAGGGAAGTCAACTGGGTCCTCGGAATGTGTTCCGTAATCGGTAACTTCATGCCCCAGCGACTTGAGGTATTCAACAACCGGACCTTTCATCGAAAAGCCTGCATGATCTCCGCCAACAGCTAACTTCATTTCTGGCCACCCTCGTCTCTTTCGTATGTTCATACAAGCTGTTTTTGTCACTCAACAGAAGCTCTAAGTGAGTTCTATAAATGCTGGAATAGTCCAGTAGGATCTGCCCATTCATCCGGAACCCGAAGTGACAGCACAGTCGCATCGCATGTCAACACACCATCGTGTGAGTACAAATCGACATTGAAAAGAGTTTTCTTAGCGGTTTTTTCCGCGAGTCGGGCTCGTGCAGTAACCGGACCATCGATTCGAGTGGGTTTGCGGTAGTTCACGGTCAGCGATGCTGTTGCGTACCAAATCTTCTCGCCTTCGCCCACCTCTCTTTCCTCTGTTCGATAGGCATCAGCAATAGCGGAACACACTCCATGGCAATCAATGATTGCGGCGATCGTTCCACCGTTCATTACATCAGGTGGCATGGCAGCATGAAACGGCTGTGGCTGATAGATGCAAACCGATTCATCACCCTCCCAAAACGATTTTATTTGTAAACCTTTATCGTTCCATGCCCCGCATCCATAACAATGATTGCCGTGAAGACCGTCTTGAAAATAAGTACGCTCAACTTCGCTCTGGCTCATACTGCTCCCCGAAACCGAATTTTTTTAGTGAGTTCTCTATCGACCCGCCAAACAATACCGCTTGGTAGCACAGCGTGGAAGCGATTCCGACACCTAGTGCTTCCAGAACCGAATTCCAGATGACCTTCAACACATCAAACATCCATGCTCAAAACTGAATCTCGATCGCAAGCACTCTTTTTCGTATCTGTAGCCACATTCTTTTCGTTATCAGTGTGGTTTTCGACGAACGCTATCTCTGGTGCTCTCGAAGTCGAAAAATCGATCGATGAGTCATCAATGGCTCTACTCACAATCGCCGTGCAACTTGGCTTTGTGTTCGGCACGTTACTTATTGCGATTACGAACTTGTCTGACCTTGTTAACGCACGAACCTTGTTCGCAGTTTCCGCGGTTCTTGCCGCTGCGGCGAACATACTAGTTATTCCGATCGAATCTACACCGCTCCTAATCGCAACTCGTTTCGTCACTGGTGCGTGCTTGGGCGGTGTCTACCCTCCAGCAATGAAAATCATTTCTGGTTGGTACACAAAAGGCAGAGGGTTCGCGCTAGGGACGATGGTCGGAGCACTCACGATCGGATCAGGCTCTCCACACCTGTTGCGATCCGTATTTTCTGAGAATTGGCAGGCAGTTATTGTTGGCAGTTCATTGCTGGCAATCGTGGGGGCGTTGATTCTCAAGATTCTCGTCACTGATGGGCCTTACGAAGTAAATGGCGCCAAATTCAATCCCCGTTACCTCATCGGAGCACTAACACAGCGCGCACCACGGCTCGCCCTTACCGGTTACCTTGGGCACCAGTGGGAGCTATACGCAATGTGGGCGTGGATCGGGAGCTATTTGCTCTACGTCGTTGGAGACAAATCGCTTATAGGCGAAAGTCTTGATCTCGCGAGTGCGCTGACATTTCTCGTATTCGCAGTTGGGGCAGTGGCAAGCTCGTATGCCGGGGCATGGTCGGAAAAAATCGGGCGAACAGCCGTGACGAGCATCGCAATGATTATCAGTGGGGGAATTGCGGCGTTTATCGGTTTTCTTCCTCCTGAGATGACTGTCCTGATCGTCGTTCTTGCGATGATCTGGGGAGCGTCGGTGATTGCCGATTCAGCGCAGTTCTCGACAGCGATGACAGAGCTAAGTGATCCTGCCTACCGTGGAACGATGTTGACTTTTCAGACGGGAATAGGCTTCGCGCTAACGGCAGTTTCGATTTGGCTGCTTCCGATCGTCAAAGACTCCTCTGGCTGGGGTTGGGCGTTCGCAATGCTCGCCTTGGGACCAGTTGTTGGTACAGTAGCCATGCTTCGCCTGCGTTCCCTTCCAGAAGCCTTAAACCTCGCTGCCGGAAAACGTTAGCAATTTGCTATGGTTCGCTAGCAAGTGAATCTCCGTTGGCACCGGTTGTAAAACAGATGCCATCCTGAAGCTATTGAAGGATTTCAGGTGCGTATTCTGCTACCAAACCTGTCATTGCCGAGAATTAGACGACGTCGAAATCACGATTATCAGGAACATTTCGTGCAGCCAAGAAAATTACTCACCATTCCGGTTTTATCGATCGCTGTGTTGATCGTAGCCTCTTGCGGCTCCGGCGACACCAATGACTCCATCTCCACGTTCAACAATGGCGAAGAGACTGCACCCGTTCTTCGCATCGATGAAACCTTCACCATTGAAAACTTTGAAGTAGCAGGATTCAAGCTGAGTAAAGAGTTCGACACCGATACTGTACCGCTCGCGACAAATGTGTACTACGGATTTGCCGATCGCCGCGATATCGAGATTCGCAAATACGGCTCGCACGCAGATGCTATGTCGGCAGGCGTCGAGTCGGCGCTGACGGTGCTTGGGCGCTCCCCTAATTCAAATTCAGGTGGCGGAATCATTACGTCGGGAGGCAACCGAACCAGCTACCACGCGTATTTGGTAGCCGGAAATATGGTTTTACTGTGCCAGACTGATATTTCAGTTTGTGAAGACCTAGTCGAAGCGACTCAAAGCGGCGGTTAGATTCGTATCAACCGTCAATCCAGCGTTTGCGGCGAATTGCGGTGAACTCTATCTTCTCGTCTGCAACCAAAACCGACGGAGCAGCGAACGGAGCAGTAGGTCTTGTACCAGGGAAGAAGTCGGCATCCATTCGACCGACTAGCCCGTTACCGAACTCGACGTAGCACGATCCTTTTCCATCGAATGGCGCAGGTTTGCCTTCGCCCGTTATCTCCCAAATCAAATGATTTGCAACAGCTCGAGCAGCACTCTCCGCGAATACGCCAGATTTCGGAACAGGTGCACTCGTAACGTCGCCAACGGCGTAAACGCCAGGGAATTTTGTTGCAAGGTTCTTATCGTTTACGGGAATCCAGTCATCTTCAGAAAGCCCTGCTTCTTCGACAACTGCCGGGACACGATGAACAGGAATTCCTAAGAATAAATCGTAAGAAATTTCCTGCCCATCCGAACAAATTGCAACTTTCCTAGCGGGGTCAAGGCTTGTAATCACATGTTCGGCTATGAACTTGAGACCGCGTTCGTTGAATGTCTTAAGAATGGTCTTTGTGCCATCAGGAGAAGGCGGAATGGGTACTCCCCATTGCGAAACGACCGATATGTCGATATCACCTCTAATTCCACGCTTGTCGAACCACTCATCAAGCAATATTGCAGCTTCACAGGGTGCTGGAGGACACTTAAACGGCTGACCGATGATTCCAATTACGAGTTTTCCAGATTTGAACTTTTTTAGTACATCGTGAAGGGCAATTGCTCCCTCAAAAGAGTAAAACTCATGTCCGTCCTCGGCGAATCCTGGAGTCGCATCGATGCTGTACTCGGCGCCTAGAGCAACAACTAGCACGTCAGTCTCGTACGCTTGCTTGTCGGTTATAACCCGCCGCCGCTCTGGATCGATCGAGAGAATAGTTTCCTGACGGAAATCGACTGAAGGCTTTGAAATATCACGATAGAAATAAGTGACTTCGGGTCTCGTCGAGTGCCCTAACATGAGGTCGAATTTGGAGAATCCGAAAATAAAGCCCTCATTCTTGTCGATCAGGGTGATTTCCACCTGATCAGCCAATGCCTCCGAAAGTCTGCTTGAAAGCTCAAGCCCTCCAAAACCGGCACCTAAAATCAGAATTTTCTTTTTCTTGCTCATACGACAACTGTATCGAACGCGATCAAATATTGGCCAGAAGGCAGATTGGAATCTTCTCAAACATAAAGAGACCCGCACCATTGCGGGTCTCTTCTAATATGCGAACCATAAAGGCTCGTACTGGCGGGCGGGCTAGCTGATCGTAATTAAGCTGCCTGGTTGTGATCGTCGTTCGAGTGAGAGAAGTTCACTACTCGGGCTGATCGGCCCAATCGAGCCTGTTCACTGATGTAGCCTCGTGAAACCATGTCAAAGAATGCACCCTGAGCTCGTAAGCCTTCAGGGCATACAGTGCCCTCTTCGCCAGCTCCGAGTACTAGTCCCAATCCACCCCGTGCTGGAATGATCGTGTTGCCTGCTGAAATATTCTTGATACTGATGAGTGTCATTGTTTCGCCCTTTTTGCCCTGAGACCCTTATTTGCCCGTGAGTCCCTGTCAGTGCGTATTCGTCTGATGCCCACAACTTTAGACTTCTGACAGGTGGACGGCTCCGAGCTAGCTACACAACGCGATTGTGAGTAACCCCCCACTGGAATGAGCCTCATGGCTCGCCGTTGTGACCCATAAAGGGCTCGAAATCAGCGATATAAGTTCAAAATTGACTAACGGGCGGCTGTGGCCCCACGGCGACGTCTGCTAAACCTGCCTGTCTTTCTACGCGACTTACTTGCTCCATTGGCAGAGGTGTCTGGTCGATCCGGCAGCGATATATCGTCGGTATAAATTCCGCTCACTGACGACTGAAACTTACGAGCCTTAGTCGTACCTGGAGCCTTCGTATCAGCCTTGATGCCGTCTATATCGGCAAGATACCGACCTGTTGACGAATTTTTGACGGATGCGACGAACTCGGGCGTCCCTTCGGCAATGAGCTGGCCGCCACGTTCGCCAGCCAATGGACCCATATCGAGGATCCAATCGGCGTTTTTAATCAAATCTAGATGGTGTTCGATCAAAATTATCGAATTACCCGCATCTACTAAGCGATGAAGCACGATCATCAACTTCGCGGCGTCATCGAACGAAAGGCCAGTCGTAGGTTCATCGAGGATGTAGACAGTCTTGCCGGTTGAACGCTTTGAAAGTTCAGAGGCCAGCTTGATTCGCTGCGCCTCACCACCCGATAGCGTTGTCGCTGGTTGACCCAGATGAACATAGCCGATACCAACGTCTGTCAACGTTGTCATCTTGTTCGCTATCGATGGGATGTTCTCAAACACCACAGCTGCTTCAGAAACAGTCATGTCCAAAATATCTGCGATCGACCTGCCCTTGAACTTAATTTCAAGTGCTTCTCGGTTGTATCGAGCACCGAGACATATCTCACACGGCACAGTCACGTCGGGCAGGAACTGCATTTCAATTTGAACGTAACCGGCACCACTGCAAGCCTCGCAGCGACCACCCTTTACATTGAACGAAAATCGACCGGGTTTGTATCCACGCGCCTTTGCCTCTGGCATAGAAGCAAAAATATCTCGAATATTCGTGAAGACGCCTGTGTAGGTCGCTGGGTTTGAACGAGGTGTCCGGCCAATAGGCGACTGATCAATATTGATCACCTTGTCGACGTGCTCAAGACCTGTCACCTCATCGTGCTCGCCTGGACGATCCTTTGAACGATAGAAGTGCTGTGAAAGCTTTTTCGACAGAATTTCATTGATGAGCGTGCTCTTGCCCGATCCCGAAACTCCCGTTACACAGGTCAATGTCCCGAGGGGGATTCCGACGGATATATTTTTCAGATTGTTGGCTCTTGCTCCGAGAACCGCGATCTCGTGCCCATTGCCTTTGCGGCGTTTTTTCGGAACTGGAATCGATTTGCGACCGCTGAGGTAGGCACCCGTAAGCGATTCTTCGCTTTTGAGCACGGCATCGATAGAACCTTCAACAACAACGTGTCCGCCGAACTGACCAGCACCAGGTCCCATATCGACAATGTGGTCGGCAGCGCGCATGACGGATTCATCGTGTTCAACGATCAATACCGTATTTCCGACGTCACGAAGGTTTTGGAGCGTCTGAATCAGTCGATCATTATCGGCAGGGTGGAGCCCCACTGATGGCTCGTCACATACGTATAGAACGCCCATCAGGCCAGACCCGATCTGGGTAGCAAGCCTTATTCGCTGTCCCTCACCACCCGAAAGTGTTGCCGCTGCGCGGTCCAGCGTCAGGTAATCGAGTCCGACTCTCGAAAGGAATCCAAGTCGGGCTTCTACTTCTTTCAGAATCTGCATTGCAATCGACTGCTCGCGATTGCTCAGCGGGTTTTCAGCTTCACCGTTATGCTCGCCCTTGCCCGGCCACACGCCAGTTCTGCACGCCTCGATCCAGCGCAGTGCATTTTCAACCGACTGAGAAGTGACTTCCATTACGTTCATTCCGAGCACGGTTACTGCCAGAACTTCAGGTTTCAATCTGGCACCACCGCAAGTCGCGCAGGCTCGTTGGGTCATATATCGAGTGATATCTTCACGAACTGAATCCGATTCAGTATCGACGTACCGTCGTTCCATGTTGGGAATCACACCATCAAAAGCAGTATTCCAGCTGTACACGCGCCCCTTTTGAGTTTGGTGTGAAACTTCGAGTTTTTTGCCCGCGGTGCCATACAGAATCACACTTAAGTGATCTAGATCCATTTCACGCACTGGAGTATCCATCGAAAAACCGAAGTGCTGCGACAGCGAATCAAGTGTTGAGTGATACCAAGGAGAGGTCGAACCCGATCTTGCCCATGGCGTAATCGCTCCATCGTTTAAACTCAGTGACTTGTCCTGAATTACAAGATCAGGATCAACCTCGAGTTTGAATCCGAGCCCGGTGCAGGTTGGGCAAGCCCCAAACGGAGTATTGAACGAGAAGTTGCGTGGTTCGAGTTCGGCTATGGATATATCACAATGTACACAGGCAAAATGCTCTGAATAGACAACATCCTCGTCCTTGCCCTTGTCGCTGGTCCCCAATTTCGATGCAATCAGATTTCCGCCAGTGAGCCGTAATGCAGTCTCGACCGATTCGGTTAATCGACCTCGCTCGGTGTCTGCTCGAACAATGATTCGGTCGACAACAACTTCGATATCGTGCCACTTTGTTTTCGCAAGTTTTAGTTCTTCCGATAACTCTCGCGTCTCGCCATCAACTCGTACTCGAACGAAGCCGTCTCTACGCGCCGATTCGAAAATCTGAACATGCTCACCTTTCATGTGGGTAACCATTGGAGCAAGTACTTGCAATCGAGTCCCTTCATCCCACTTCAGAATCGAATCGACGATCTGCTGAACAGTTTGTCGCTGTACCGGGCGTCCGCAATTGTGACAATGTGGTCGGCCCGCCCGAGAGAACAGCAATCGAAGATAGTCATAGATCTCGGTCACAGTTCCGACTGTTGAGCGTGGGTTTCGAGAAACACCCTTTTGGTCAATCGAAATCGACGGACTTAACCCCTCAATGTGATCAACATCGGGTTTCTCCATTCGACCAAGAAATTGGCGAGCATACGCCGAGAGTGATTCAACATAGCGCCTCTGCCCTTCGGCGAAGATCGTGTCGAATGCAAGACTGCTCTTACCTGATCCAGACACACCCGTAATCACGGTCAACGTGTCGCGCGGGATGCTGATGTTAAAGTTCTTTAGATTATGTTCACGGGCGCCACGGATGACGATGTGGGAGTCGGCCATATTTCAGAATGTCGGACGAGGTGTAGGTACGAGTAGAGGGCAGGTGATTGGTAAGCGATTCCACGCGGGTGATGAACACAATAACGCGAGTCTAAAACCATATCAACCGAGTGTAGCAATCCTATGTAGGTAATCAGCGACCGATGTCACTCGGTAGCAGCAGGAGATTGGGACAGCTTTGAGACATCACGATGGCTCGGTCGCGAGCGAACTTCGTCCATGAACGGTTCCGAACGTAATCCACGGTCGAGAACATGATGAATTTGGGCTCTCAATATTCTTGTAAGTTGCCGGTTTTCATCCTCCCCGGCTTTCATCACGTCGGCCTGATAAATATCGGTTCGTGATAAAAATCGAAGCAGTTTTATCGTGTTCAAACTGGCAGGAAGCAGTGCCGATTCGCCAATTGGTCGTGACTCGTTGCTAACAAGCCCGCCTAGATTCGCTGAGTACAAGTGGTTGGCTGGCTCCAGTTCAATTCCAGTTTCGACGCACCGTGACAACTCAGGAGCAAATCCACTCAACTGCAGCAATCTCATCTCGAAAAAATGCATCGCCATCTCAGGATTTCCAGTAACTTCTAGCGATGCAAGAACATCAGTCAGCAACCTGAATAACGGTTGATTCGCGCCGTTCTCAACTGAGAATCGTTCAGACATCTCGGATACGTATGATGCCCTTGAGAATCGTTCGAGATCATCTCTGATCCCGCGAAATCCGTTAATGGTCGATGCCTGACTCAACCCGTGCAATGTTCTGGTCTCTCGAACAGAAACACTTACGTGCTTGAGCAAATCAAGATGTCCGCCAATTTTCGAACCTGGTTTACGGGCTGCCTTGGCAACTCCGCGAATCAATCCATGAACGGGAGTAACCAACGTAATAATCCTGTCTGCCTCGCCCAGGTTGCTTGTACGCACCACCACGCCATCCGTCGTATATATAACTGGCCGCTGCTTTGAAGTCATAACCCGTTAATCATATCGGTAAGGTATTTCCGAACGAGAACAACTCATCCTCCCAGTGGAAGATCGTTGTGGAGACAGGGGCACGGCCGATCCATGAACGTTATTTTGAAGCCGTATGATCGCGAAAGTGGAGCGATGATAGCTCCAAACTGTCAACACTTCGCAACTTCAAGTGGAAGCAGCACTTCGAAAGTGACAAACGCCGTCAGTGAGAAGATAAGCCGAGTAGTGACTAATCCGTTTGTCTTCAAATAATCAGTTTTATAGTTAAGTTTTCTTATTTGATCACTTCTGGACAAAACCAGCACCAACGTAAGTAATAGTGCTGAGCGCGATGACAAGAGAAAGCACTGAGGTTGGCACATCGGAATCTGCAAGGAACGAGTAGTGCAGAACCACCGAACCGAGCACAGTGAGCGTTACAGTCAAGGAAAGCCCAGCCGACCTTGCTCTGATGTGAAGCGACATTTCATCACTACGAAATGGAGTGAAATTTGACCCTGTCTGTAAAACGTATCTTCCACTGCGAGGAACCCATGCAAAAAATATTAGTGAAAAAGCCGTAATTATCACCGTAGTCCACCATGGCACGCCTGCCAGTAAGAACAACCCTGCGAATCCTATCGAGAGTACTGAACGACTGACGTAATATTTCGTCATAGAAGTCATTGCGTTTCTCCTTAGATGCGGTCTACCCAGAACAATTCCTCTAGCGGTACTCCCAGCACCATGGCCAATTCAAGAGCGAGTTTGACGGATGGAACATAGCCACCCTTCTCAATCGCAATTACAGTTTGCCGAGTAACGTGTACCGATCGTCCAAGAGCTTCTTGCGTCAGATCGTTTCGTTGCCGAAGCTCTCGTAATCGATTTGCCAGCGTCACATGTAAACCCTTTGTAAAGTTTCCTTTACATTCTATCTTGCAACGTGCGGAAATGTCAAGGATGCTTTACTTAACACAATGTTAGACAAACCAGTTGTCAAGTTCAGTATTCGATGGTGTAAGAAGTGAGTGGGTTTCCAGACAATTCACGGATTTCACCGGATACTCAGTTCTCACACTCGCTCGATTCGCTCAGCAGTAACGGGCTGGGTCCGATAAGGCCCGTTTCAGCATTTTGCCCCATCCGTATAGGGGCATCGCCATCGACTCCAAGAACGATTGTCCTGAACGTCGGGTCACCCGGTAGTGTAAAAACAATCTTGGCGTCATACGGATTCGAACCTGTGCTCTGAATCGCCCACTCGCCAATACCTGAAGGCTCACCGTCGAGTACCGCAACCCGTTCGCCGCACAAGTGCAAGGCTCCTGAAAATGCCTGAGTTACTGCGTAGGCAGTGTAGTTGTAAGCAACCGCATCGAGAACACCCCCCGATAAATAAGCGCTCCAATAATTGGCTCCGACATTGCGATCTAGCCCTATTGATCCCTCGACGGTTATTTGCGTAGGGAATTCTCTGCTTCCGTCTATCCACGGAATCTCTTCAATCTCTATCGTAGTGATATCTGCGCGATCAGCGAGTTTTCGATCTTCGGCTGTGAACGCATATTGAATGCTCGCCTCCGCCAATGTACACCAGTCGCTTGCTCTGTACTCGATTGATGTTGTGCTGCCAGACCGAACTGGTTTTCCGTTGTGTATGCCAATCGAGTACGTCACGGAATCGCCCGTAAACGGAATCTCGTGTGAAAGTGTGACCTCATACCACTGACCGGCTGAGGGATTTACCTTCCATTTCAGAGTGCCTTCAGGGTCGCCTGCTAGATACCCAGCTCCACCGGGGCACAAGTGAAGATCACCTTCGAACTGCCTTCGATTTCGGAAATAGAATTGACCCGAAGTAGCGTTCGAAACCGTCCCAGTGAGCAACTGTGTCCAAAGTGCCACAACTTCGTCAGGGGTCGCTCGTGAGTAGTACTCAGGATCGAGACCTTCGGGCAAAACCCTCACATCATCATCTGCAAGATTTGGCCATGGCGTCGCGGTCGGCGAGATTGGCGCCGGCGTCACGGCGAACGAGACGAAAGTCGGCTGAGCAAATTCCGGTCGACCCGCAGCGGGAAAAGGTTCCGAGCCACACGCCACAAGCAACGTCATTCCGAACGCCAGTGAAAGTACAACGCTCAAGGCGCGATGATGTTTGTTTAGGACGAAGGTCATAAGCCCCGATACGGCAGTCGATCTGAAATAGATTGGACAGATTAGTCGTCTACACAGTAAACGTCAGTACACAATCTGTCACCGCACTACGGTAATCGTGATGATCGCTACTCTGATTACCTCATCTGCCGCCATCTTACGGTCATTACGAGAAATTCGATGATCCTATTCTGAACGTAGCCGAATCTGAGACCCCTACCATGACCGATCGAGCGCCACGACTAGAATCGTATACCTACACGGAAACGAGATTCAGGGCGCAGTGAAATAATGACTTAATCCTTAAACACCACGGAAACCGTGTAACACCACACCAATTCCATCGAGAAACACTGATCCCGCTACCGTGTAGGCCTACTTAGCGGGGTCGGTGCGACGTTGAGGTATCTCTGTCCGGCTTTCCAGCGCGTGGGCTAGTGTCGAATCATCGGCGTACTCGATATCTGACCCGCTAGGTAACCCTCGTGCCAAGCGAGTGACCTTAACTCCCAGTGGACCGATCAACTGCTGAATATACATAGCCGTTGCCTCGCCCTCCAGATTTGGGTTGGTGGCAACGATCACCTCGGTCACAGTTCCATCACGTAGGCGTTCCAGCAACTCTCGTAACTTCAGGTCGTTCGGCCCGATCCCGTTCACCGGTGAGATTACGCCGTGGAGAACGTGGTACCTACCTGAGAAAACCCGCGCACGTTCGACTGCGAGGACATCCAGAGGTTCCTCCACCACGCAGATTCGCGTGCCGTCGCGTTGTAGATCTCCACAAATGTTGCACTCTGGTGACTCAGCGATGTTGGCACACGTTTCGCAGAGAACAACTCGCTCTTTTACACCAAGTATTGCCGCTGCAAACTCTTCAGCCTCTTCTTTCGGCATCCGGATTAAGTGATATGTGAGCCGTTGCGCGCTTTTCGGACCAATACCGGGCAGCCTATGGAACGCTTCGATCAAACGAGCGACTGGCGGAGCAGCGGATGTTGCAATGTCGTATGAAGGCATGCGTGTGTTTCTGAAGATTCTGGCTGAAGCTGGCTGGTTACATCAGGCCAGGAATGTTGAATCCACCGGTAATCGCACTCATCTTGTCAGAAGCAAGCTTCTGTGCGTTATCCATCGCCTCGTTGATTGCAGCAAGAATTAGATCCTGAAGCATTTCAACATCATCTGGGTCGACAACTTGAGGGTCGATCTCAATCGATTCGACCTTCGATCCGCCGATTACCACCACTTTGATCATCCCGCCGCCAACTGTTGCCTCAGTTCGTGCGACTGCGATCTCTTCCTGCACAGCAGCAAGTCGAGTCTGCATCTGCTGTGCCTGCTTGAGCATGTTTTTGTTCATCATCGAAATGGATCCTAATCATCAAAATAGCCACAGCCTCGCTCCATCTGGAAAATTGTGACTGTGAGACAACGAAATTTGAATCCGATAATTATACGTCGTTACCAACAATTACGAGAAATCGTAGCGGCGCAACATTATTGTCGGGGTAGTCGACGTAATCTCGACTCTCGCTCGTCGACCGAGGGTGGTAACTAGGCTTCCTTATCTGAATAACTATCGGCGCCTGCCGCTTCTTCAGCGACAACCGTTGCACCCATCGCCATCGCTGCACGAACCATAGCGCTCTCCTGAGCCGCCGATGTTCCCTGCCCGCCACTTCCTCCGCGATTGTCGGATCGACCATTTGCGGCTTCCTCAGCGGCCTCGTGAGGAGATCGAACCTGAAGCTCTAGCTCCGAGCCGTACGCCTCGGTGATCGCCGTCTTTAGTGCATCTTTGGATCGTTGATCCTGCATCTCTTCCATGAAGTTGTTTTTCATAGCGTTGCTCTTGAATCGAAGTGATATCTTGCCGTCAACCGGTTCAGGCATTTCGATATTACGAAGCAATGAACCAACCACAAACTTGCGGTTTTTTGTGCGACGCATCGCCCAAATAACCTTGTCCCACTGTGCCTCAACTGGAGTTCGATCGCGACGTGGAGCGGGTTTTTCGTCGTCAGAGCTCCCACTTGAAGTCGGCTGCTGGTAAGTCGGCTGTGAAGTTGCGGCAGGTCTTGAAGGAGCAGCACCAGAAGATGCTGGTGATGTCGGAGCCGCAGATTCGGCCACCGGCTTCGTGGTCGCCTTCAACACTGCAAGTTCGAGTGGAAGAGGCGACGATGAGTTCGCCTTCATATCGGCCTGACCCAACACCGTCAGAATGTGCAAAATTTGATTTAGGCGCGCTGGGCGTGCCGCCGAGGCCATGGTTTCCGAGAATTCTGAACCCTTAGTAATCGAATCCTCAACACCTGCCTTAATAAGCAACGCAACTCGAAGCGCATCAACCGCACCCGATCGTAATGCACGAAGATCAGCACCGCGCTGCGCCTCACGATTGATAATGGTCAAAGCCAGTGTCGCATCTTTGTTTAGCAAGGCGGTAGCAAGCTCGGTGCTAGTGGCTATATCGCCTAAGCCAAGCAACTCACGTGCCTGAGCCTCAGTTATCTCCGATGGCAGACCATCTTCGCCTGTTTGACCGTACGAAACATATAACTGCTCAAGGAGATTCTCTGCGTCTCGCAAGCTGCCCCATGCAGTTCGGGCAATCATCTCTAGAACCGCTGGTTCTGCTTCGATTTCCTCGGCCTCGCAAACCTCTATGAGCCTCTCGATCACATCGTCGTTCGAAAGTCGCTTGAAATCAAAACGTTGGCATCTGCTGATAATTGTTGCTGGAAGAGCCGAAGCCTCTGTAGTTGCGAGGATTATCACTATTCTTGGAGGCGGTTCTTCCAGCGTTTTCAATAGAGCGTTGAACGCTGCCGTTGTAAGCATGTGTACTTCATCGATGATGTACACCTTGTACTTGCCTTCGGCTGGCAAAAACTGCACGTTCTCTCGAAGATCGCGGATATCGTTGATACCACGATTTGAAGCGCCATCAATCTCGATGAGGTCCATATATCGACCTTCATCAATCGCAATAGATACCTCGGAATCAGCTACTGGCTCACCATCTGGAGTCAATTCTGAATTCAGTGCCTTGGCAAGAATACGAGCAGTCGAAGTTTTACCGACACCGCGCGGACCCGTGAATAAATAGGCATGTGAAACGTGATTGGTCGTGATTGCACGCTTGAGAGTTTTTGTGACGTGCTGCTGCCCGGCTACTTCGTCAAAACGAGTAGGACGCCATTTCCTATAAAAAACCTGGCTATTCGTCACATCAGAACCAGTCTAGTTGCCCCAACAAAAAACGTGGAGCTAATCCTCGAATATCTTAGCCAATACAGCGTCGGTTTTCCCGAACATTACCTTTTCTTCATCAAGCTCTGCATGATCGTACCCTAGCAAGTGAAAAACACCATGGATCGTAAGCATTGCCAACTCTCGATCCGCCTGTTTGCCGTTTTCTGCAGCCTGTCTCAATACCTGAGGAAGCGAAATCGCAATATCGCCAAGGCGATTCGATTCTACTTCGTCAGACGATGTGAAGTCAGGCCATTCATCATCACCTGAATCGTCAACGGTGCTGCTTACTTCGCCGTCAGCGTTAAACGAAAGTACATCAGTAATTTCGTCCTCACCCTTGAACTCCCTGTTCAACGCCCTGATGCGTTCATCATCAGTGATCATCACTGTAAGGTGATCTGGCCCATCGAATTGCTCAGAATCAAGAGCTGCTACAGCCGCTCGTATCACAAGCGAAATATCGGTTTCTGACAGCTCTTCGAGATCGAAAACGACCTCGACACGCCCATCATCAGACAAAAACGAATCGGTATCGGCTGGGGAGATCAAAGTGCCCCCATCCTAGCATGTCTGTCCGCAAATCTGAGACCAGCGCCACCTAAAAAATCAGCTCATTTTGGAAGCGATATCGGCTTCTTCGGCAAGCACCCTGATTTTCGAATAGAGCGCAGCGTAACGAGGATCGGCATCTGCCAACTCGCCAGCTTCCAGCCGTGCGCTCTGTATTCCTAATCTCACTTCTGGAGAAGAAACCTTGCCCACTTCGAGGTACGTTCGAGCGTTGTATAAGCTCGGGATCAGCTTGTCACTGATCACCCTCGCGACCCAGCGCTCGGCAGGAGGCGCAGCAACTTCTTCAGCCATCTGCACCGCTTCTTCGAGTGTGTTTATAACTTCCGGCCCCGTAGGCCAAAGTTCTTCAGGTTCCCTAATCGACATATTTTTCTATTTGCCCGATTTATCGTCGAACTTGGCTCGATATCTTTTGAGAAAGAACCAAAATACCACTATTAGTACCGCACCGAAAACATCCGCAACCACATCAATCATCTCGGATGCACGTCCGTCGACGTTCGATTGGTGGATTTCGTCCAATATGCCGTAAACGAGGGCCACGAATATGGTCGAATAGGCGATAAGACCTTCCTCAACCGTTCGCAGCAGAATAAGAAACCTCAACACAAAGGAGCTCAACACGAAGTACAAGCCGACATGAACCACGGAACTGGCAAACGGCAACCACGCAACTACGTCATTTGCGTCGTCATAATAGCCAGCAGGACGATCAGAAAGCGCGTAAATCACGCCCATCCATAGAATGGCCAGTACTGCCCAAAACCACACCCGATCAATCTTCTTGACGAGAAGCACTTATCCACCTTTCTCACTTCGCACTACTTGAACCACTCTGAGTCGAATGCCAAACTCATCGGATACCACCAGTCGTCTTCAGCAGCCTGTGGAACCTTCTGCTGGTATGCCGACATTAGATCGTTCCACTCTTCTGCGCGCTTCGAAGCTGTGTAGCTTTGGAAATCTCTGCGGGGATCAAAATCGTCCGGAACTGTGCAGTACATAAACAAATGATTTCCGCTTCGGAAAATCTCCATTCGTTCGATCCCGATGCCTTTGAGTGCCACAAGCACCTCGGGCCACACATTTCGGTGGTATTCCTCGTATTCGGCAATGATCTTAGGATCGTCCTTCAGATCCAAAACCTGTGCAATCGACTTCGACATTCGTTTTCTCTCCAACTCAAAGGCGCGCTATGACCAAAAACAGTGCTTTCGATGGGCGCATAGCCTACACTCTCCGGCATCTGAATTATCAAGCAAATGAGAGCATACAGAGGAGTAATGCAGTGCAACGAGTCGGATTCGAAATGAAAATCCACCCAGAAATGGTCGACGAGTACAAGCAGCGACACGACGACATCTGGCCTGAAATGTCAGCAGCCCTCGTTCGAACAGGATGGCGCAACTACACGATCTTCTTTAAAGACGACGGCACGCTTTTTGGCTACGTCGAGTGTGAAGATTCACATGAGGCATCTGTCGCCGGAATGTCCAAAGAAGAGGTAAACCAGAGGTGGCAAGACGACATGTCACCCTTCTTCCAACTCCCCGAAGGCGCCCATGCCGACCAAAACATGATCCAATGGCGAGAAGTCTTCCACGCTGATTAGCACTCCCGACCAGAGCGAAAACCTCTTAGCTGCGGGCTCTCGATCAGGGTTGTAAAGCCCTGTCATTATGAGGAACCGCCCTAAGTGATCTGGCAATCAAGCACCACCATGACTAACCAAACCCGCCTCACATCCGCCTCCATAGAAGTCCCTGGCGCACTCGAAGCCATTGAACTCTACTTCGAGAATGGCTGGACCGATGGTCTGCCCATCGTTCCGCCTACGCCTGAAACGGTCACTGCAATGTTGAAAGCAGCGAATCTAAGCCCCGATGCCATACTTGGCATCGAGCCGGTAAAAGGTGCGGTAATCACCGCCGAAAAAACAGCTATCAACGCCGTAATGGCGGGGTGTAAATCCGAATACATGCCAGTTGTCGCAGCAGCGATTGAAGCTATTACCCAGCCCGAATTTAATCTCCACGGAATCACAGTTTCCACTATGGGCGCAGCGATCATGCTGATAGTAAACGGGCCAATCGCAAAAACATTGGAGATTAACTCAGGTGTATCGGCATTCGGACCCGGCTATCGTGCAAACGCAACTATTGGGCGTTCAATCCGACTCATCGTCATGAATGTACTCGGCACGCACAGTAACGACGGATTCGATAAAACAACACTCGGACACCCCGGCAAATACACATGGTGTGTAGCTGAAAACGAAGATCGACTGCCTTGGGAGCCGATGCATGTCACACGTGGTCTAAATCAAAGTGAAAGCGCTGTGACTGTTTTTTCTGGTCTCAGCGGCGCTCAATTCGGTGATCACGCCTCGAATACTCCAGAGGGAATTCTCGATTCGTTCGCTGAACGCATCTATCCGCTCGGGTTGGGAATCCACGAAGTCGTTTTGGTGATCTGCCCTGAGCATGCGGCGCATTTTAAAAATGCTGGATGGAATAAGAAACAAATCGGAGAGTATCTGTTCGACACAGTTCGAAAACCCGCGTCCGAATGGGTATCGAACGGGCTTCCTCCAAGCGGCCACGATTCTGACGATGGCCGAGTTAGCTCATTGCAGTCTCCAGAATCTGTGATTCCGGTAGTGGTCGGTGGAGATGGAGGAGCTTGGAGCGCAGTAATTCCTACATGGTCACTGGGTTCACGATCAAAAGCTGTTACTCGCCGAATCATTGCAAACGGGTAATATGTCACCACAGGAGACTCCAATGGCACCAAAACTAAACGATCAATCTTTTCGAGTTTTAGACCCTACGGCACCGCAGTCGGTAGCAACCGACGGCATGGCCGAACGACCCGAGTCCCTTGCTGGCATACGCGTGGGTCTTCTACGTAACGATAAGTTGAATTCAGAACCACTCCTCAATGCCATTTACGATGTTCTAGCTGATCGATTCGAAGTCAGCGGTGCCTACAGGGTCAACAAAGGTGACGCATCACGACCCGCCGATCCCGACTTCCTCAGAGATTTTTCAAACGAAGTCGATGTGGCAATTCTGGCAAACGGCGACTGAGGGAGCTGCTCGTCGTCCAGTGTGTATGACTCGCTCAAGCTCGAAGCCCTCGGTGTACCAGCTATCGCAATATGTACAGAGCCATTCCAATCAGGCGCTCAGGCAATGGCAAATCTCGGTGGAATGCCCAGCTACCCATTCGCGCTAATTCAGCACCCTATCGGCAGCCTCAATCCTGATCAGATCAGGGAGCGAGCTATCGAAGCCGCGCCACAGATCATAGGATCGTTACTAGCTAGACGAGCTTAGCCCGCACAACATTTGATAAACATTCGCCAACTTCCGGCTGCTCAACTTCTAACTAAGGCACCGTTCAGAGCGCTCGTAGCAAGTAACTTCACCAACATGATGGGTGTTGAACTGCGGATCATGGCTCAGTCATGGTTAATTCTCGAACTTGGCGCCTCCCAAGTCTGGGTCGGGGCGGCAACTGGCCTTCGCGTTATTCCAGCCATTATCATCGGCCTTTTCGCTGGAGTGATGGTGGATCGCCTTGGCGGACGTTCTGTGTTGATCACTGAACGATTACTGCTACTGCTGTTAGCGATTGTCACAGCCTCAGTCGTGATAACGGGTGTTGTCAATCTCTGGCAAATCGTTGTGCTGTCAGTCGTATCGAGTGCAGTTTTGGCAATCGGTATGCCAGCGACACAAACTTTGGTAGTGACCTACGTTTCCAAAGAGTCACTTCAGGCTGGCAACTCGCTAAACATGGCGGCAGCCAGTTTGGCTCGTGCGCTCGGACCACTTTCTGGCGGATTCCTCATAGCTGGATTCGGGCTAGGCTCTCCGTTCTTGGCACTAATAGGGCTGTACGTGTTATCGGTGTTTTTCACTCTTCGACTCCCGAAGACAGAGCCAAAGGAACCATCGAAAACTTCAGCAGTTCGCGAAATTTCCGATGGCCTTAAATACATAAAATCGAATCCGGTGCTGTTTCGAGTAATGCTTCTCGCATTCTCAGTGATATTTAGTGCCGTTATGGTTCCGATCATCCCGGTATATGCACGCGACAGGTTCGATGTTGGTGAAACAGGGTTCGGGGTCATGCTCGCTGCGTGGGCGGTCGGGCAAGGCGTGTCGGCTCTATGGGTTGCATCAAAGCGGAACTGGGATCGAAAAACTCCCCCGATTCTAATCAGCACAATCATGTTCGTCGGGGCGAACGCCACGTTCGCACTATCGACTAACTTTCCGCTCACCCTCGTTGCACTATCGATCGTTGGGGCCGCTATTCCCATCTGGGCATCATCCACGATCACTCTGCTCCAGACACAGTCTGACCCCAAGATGATTGGTCGTGTGATGTCGGTATTCAGCCTTTCGCTCCAATCAATGATGTTCGGATGGTTTTTGGGAGCATGGATCGGCACGATCATTGGTAATGCCCAAATGATCCTTATCGGATCTGGCATCTACTTTCTCGTGAACTTCGGGCTAGTACTCACCTCTCGCGATCTCAGAAAACTCTGATAATTACCGCTCAGGGCGTACGCAAGCGATCTGAGCGAATTGTAGGAATAGCAGTCGGAATATCTGTAATTCGTGGCGGCATAGTCTTCATCTCACCGACCATAAAAGCTCCAGCCACGGCTCGAACTGCTCTCGGGTGAATTGGTCCTCTGAGAATCTCGCGAGAGGGTATCTCACAAACTCCTCACTTTTAGTGTGAAACGCTTCACAAACGATTCACGGCTTGACTGTCACTCTTGGAGCATGGGAATCGACTGCCTGCGCTTTCTGGTCCAGAAGGTCATTTCCGCCCACAACTGTGGGCACATGGGGAAGTTGAACAACTAATACTCGGAAGATCATTGAAAGCGACCGGGTAAAACACGAGGACAATCCAATGCTGAAAAGTTGGAAATCTCTATTAAGACTAGGGTTGGTACGAGCATTGCTCGTTTCAGCGTTGGTCGGGCTGGTTTTTGGAGTGGCATGTAGCAGTAGTGATATATCCCAAGAGGATCTAGACGCTGCTAAGAATTTGGCTGTTGCGCAGAGTGAATTGAACTCTGTGAAAGCAGACTTAAGCTCTGCCACATCAGAATTGAGCACAGCGAAATCTCAGGTAAGCGATCTTCAGTCTCAAGTAACTTCGATGGGGCAAGTGCCACCAGCGATCACTGTGATCCAGACCGGAGCTTCAGTTCCTGCCGCTGTTGGATCAGCTCCGACAGGTTGGGCAAACGCAGAGTCCGAGCGGGGTGGTCTATATTTGATCGCCCAGTACGACTCCAGTGGCCCTGATGCCTGGAGTGCAGCCGATCACCCATTGGTGTACTTCACCAGTGATGGGACAGAGAGCTCAAGCCCGACGTACGACAAGGATGCCGCTTACTTTGCGGGATTCGACATGGTCGACGGCTACACCAAAGAGGTAATTGAATCCGTAATCTTTACCGAACTTGAAGGTATGGCAGTGGCGTCATTCCCACACGGTGTCGGTGTATCACCTGACGGCAAATGGGTATACGTAGGATTTGGCATGGGTGATGCACGCGAAGGCTACGTCGCTATTGTCAATGCACGTACGCTCAAAATCGACAAGCTAATCAAACAAGAGAGCTACTTCGAAGGTGGAATGCGCAGCCAGAGGTTGCACCACATTCAGGGTTGGGTCGACAGCACCGGTAAAGATAAGGTCATCCTCCAGTGGGGCTTTGGCGCCAACGGTGGACCTCATCACATTCTTGACCCGAACGACGATAACAGGGTCTCGAAGTCGATCACTTACGATGACATCAAGCCTATGGGGCACCCGTTCACTACACCGTCACCAAATGGTCAGTACATCTACGTATCAATGACCTCTAACTGGATTCGAGACAACCATTCGCCGGCAGCAGCCGTCGCGAAGTTCGACATCGAAACTGGTAAGCATGTAGTTATCGAAGGTGTTGGACACCACCCAATCGGTATTACCCATACTGCAGACGGTCGGTGGACATACGTCGTTGATGGTCACTCAGGCCATGTTTACAAGATTGACAACGAAATCGATGAAGTTGTGGCCGATACCAACTCTGGTGTAGCAGGACCTTACGGTATCGCCCTTAACTGGGACGAAACACGAGCGTTCATCGTTGCAAAGGGTGAAGGAACCCACAACTTGGGTGGAGTACTTGGTGTAGTTGACCTCACTAGTTTCAGGGCAGCACGTGACTTACACACGTACCCACTCTGGCTTGGTGGATCAGCATCTAGTGTTGACCACGCCGTTTTGCACCCAGATCCAGCAATCAATGAGCTTTGGGTCTCCAACATGAACGGTTGGGAAACCATTGTTGTGGACATTGCAACGTACACAGCAACTGACTGGATTCCTACGGCCGCAGGTGGAAACACTCACGCCGGGGCATTCGTGACCTACACGAGTTCTTGGGTTGGGCAACTTGAATCCGACATGGGCGGACCAAAATCCGCAGAGATGTGGGCAAACGTCGAAGCAAAAGTCGCTGCTGCTCAATAGAGCTTAGTAAGCGTCCACAGAAATCCGGTCGTGCCCCCGATGAAAATTCGGGGGCACGGCTCATTTAGAAAGTTGATGAGGGCTGGTATAAAAATGACTGTTCAACGGCCATCAAATGATGAAAGCCTAAAACAGACAGTAGCCGAAAATGAGAAGAAATTTCAACTCAGTCGGCGAAATTTGCTCAAGCTTATGGGCGCAACAGCGGTTGCTGGAGCCGCCATACCACTGATCCCAAATGCAGTTGCGAACGCAGTTGGTGCGATCTCCGGATCACCTGAAGCCGACAGCATTACCCAGGCAGAAAACTCCGTTTCAGAGCGTGTACGTCGTTGGATGATGATCATCGACCAACGTTACTGCGATGGATGCCAATCTCAAGGCACCGCTCCTCAGTGCACTCAGGCCTGTAACGATGGGCATTACGTACCCGAACCAATGGAATGGATCGAGGTTTACGAGCACGAGCTAAGTCCAGAGAAAGAAGCCTACGCCGGTCAGCAGCCCTCAATGCCGTTCGAAGGCACCCAGTTCACACCAACAATGTGCCAGCAGTGCCAGAACGCACCATGTGTGAATGTGTGCCCAGTCGGCGCAACATGGACAACCCCTGAAGGCATCACACTTATCGATCAAGATAGGTGTATCGGTTGCCGCATGTGTATGGCCGCCTGTCCTTACGAGCGTCGATTCTTCACTTGGGGTGAACCATCTATTCCGCCAGCTGCACATCATGTAACCCATTCTTCAGAGCATCAGATTCCATTGAAGAAGGGTGTAGTCGCAAAATGCGATTTCTGCCCTGAAATGGCACGTGAAGGCAAACTACCGTTCTGTGCGCAAGCATGCCCACAGAACGCAATCTACTATGGCGATTTCGAAGAAGACCTTGCCTCGAATGGCGAAGACATCGTGAGTATCAGCGAATTCCTCGCAGCGAACTCAGCTACACGCCTCAAGGAAGATCTCGGTACACGCCCAAGGGTTTATTACATCCCCGGACACGGCGAACTAGCTGGACGAGACCCCAAAACACCCGGTCGAATGCCAGTGACCTGGCTGGGCGATGAGAATCCAGCGACTAAGACGTGGGCGAGGGACGGGCGATGAGCAGCTACACAGAAAGTGTTGAAGATCGCATCCTTGCTCCACTAACGGGCAGTTCCCGCCCATTTTGGATATGGGTGGGAGTTCTGCTAGCAATTGTTGCTTGGGGTGGGGTCGCCTACTCAATTCAGGCTCGTGAAGGCCTGGTAGCAACTGGTATGCGAGATCGCATCATGTGGGGTCTCTACGTGACGCTGTTCGTCATGTTCATCGGAGCCAGCATGGCAGGCACGTTCGTTTCGGCAGTGCTCAGATTAACCGGAGCTTCTTGGCGAGGTCCCATCGTTAGAAGTGCTGAGATGGTTACCGTAGCTGCACTGGTAGTGGCGGCACTTTTCATCTTCTTCGACATGGGGCGCCCTGAACGTGCCTTAAACATAGTGCTGTTTGGAAGGTGGGAATCTCCACTCGTCTGGGACGTATACGGTCTCGCAACTTACCTCGCAGGTAGCTTGCTTTACCTGTACCTCGCAGCGATACCCGATATCGCAATGATCCGTGATCTTGTTCCAGCCTCCCAAAGGATTAGGTCGGCAGCATACAAGGCGTATGCGGTCAACTGGGTTGGAACTCCAGAGCAACGCCGTGTGTTGCTTTCAACACTCGGTCTAATGGCAATCATCATGGTTCCGGTCGCGGTGATGATGCACACCGTCACATCTTGGATCTTCGGTATGACCCTACGAGAACCGTGGAACTCGCCGATGTTTGGAATCTTCTTCGTCGGTGGTGCCATTTACTCAGGCATCGGCCTCATCGCAATCATGATGCTGATCGTGAAAAAGGTCTACCGACTCAATGATTTAATCACCGATAACCATTTCCTCAAATTGGGGTACTTGCTCGCCACGTTCGCAGCACTAATGGTGTTCTTCAATGTCAGTGAATTCGTAACGCTGGGCTACAAGACATCGGTTGACGCGTCGTTCTACATCAGCCAAATGACCCGTGGGAGCATGGCTCCTATCTTCTGGATCTACATCTGGGGCGGACTAATTCTTCCGATCATCCTTATAGCAGTGCCGAAGACACGAAATACGAAGGGAATTGTCATTGCCAGCATTGCGGCGAACGTCGGAATGCTTCTTGAACGATATTTCATCGTAATTGGTGGACTCACAGTACCGCTAAATCCGTATGAACCTGCCAGCTACTTCCCGACATGGATCGAATGGTCACTAATGCTCGCTGGGGTTGCCATATTCGCACTGATTATTACGGCACTTGCAAAGGCACTGCCGATCGTTGCGATCTGGGAACTCAGAGAACACGAGCATGAGCTTGAAGAATCTAAACCAAATACCAGTGCAAGAGTGACGGAGGGTTCGGTATGACCATCCTCACAACAAGGCAAGTAATCAAAGTTCTTCCATTGATGGCTGTATTGGTATGGCTGACGATGACTTCGATAGTCAGCGCACAGGAACGTAGGGCAACGCTCGAAGTTTCAGCCAGTGAGAGTACTCAGGCGGGTACCGCAATGGAAATCGTTGCGACTCTTACCGAACTCGACGGAACGCCAATAGCTGGAGAGGTGATCGACTTCGCCTTGTCAGTCGAGTTCATGAGCAACTCAGGTGAGATTCATATCGGGAGCGCAACCACCGACGCATCGGGTATTGCACGACTTGAATACATACCAAAAGCGGAAGGCGATCACTACCTGACAGCCAGTAGCTCTGAAAATTCAGAAGTCAGCGCATTTTCAGAAATGGAAATGACCGTTACGTCAGGTCCACAGCTCTACCGGGAACTCAGTCCGATACGAGTGCCCGGCGCAAACGTATGGATGACCTCCGCAGTCCTTATTGCGGTGTGGAGCGTGTTTGTACTGATAGCGCTGCGTATATGGCAAATATCGAGAATTGGCGAACGAGAGGAAGGCAACTCAGATGCCTAACTTCAAATCTTCCAAAGGTCGCGGATTTTCTATCGTTCCTGCAGCAATAACCTTCGGGGTGATTGCTGCAATGGTAATTCTTGTTGGCCAGATCACCCTAAGACCGTGGGCAGGTACAGATAACGGCTTCGATACACACTTGAACTACTCCACCGTGAGCGACGACTACTCACGTTCGAATGTAGGGCGAGTTGGAGATAGCTCTGGCTCGCCAGACGGTTGGAGGCCAACCTCAGAAATTCAATCAGATGACACATTGGCTGCTTGGGTCGGTTTCGGCTGTGCAAGTTGTCATGGCATCGACGGTTTTGGAGGGGAAGTCGGCCCAAACCTACAAGAGTTGGTGCGTGACGACTTCGCTGACAAGATTCGATTCGGCGCTGACGGTATGCCAGCGTTCGGTGAGATGGATCTAACGGATGAGCACATCGCTGAGCTCGCCGCCTACCTTATTGAGATCGGCGGTCCGCCACCAACACCAACTCCAACACCAGCGCCCACATCAACACCAGCACCAACTCCGACATTAGTAGCCG
>JABMNN010000098.1 GCA_013204545.1 Chloroflexota bacterium
GCTTCTGCGAAGCTCTCAGGGGTTCGTTCGACGGTGTACCAGCCGTTGGCATAGGCAGGGATTTTCTCTTTAACCTGACCACCAAGGAGCTTGAATACGGGCTGCCCTGTCTTCTTGCCGATGATGTCCCAAAATGCCAGTTCAACCAGTGCCAGACCGGTGTAGACAACCTCGCCGGGTTTTCCGAAATCGAGCAGCGTCATGCGGCGGTAGAGGGCTTCGATATCGAAAGGGTCGTGGCCAATGAAGTGACGTTGAGCGTCTTTGAGATATTCAACGACCGTGTGAGTCTTGCCGAGCACCCGGGCTTCACCGACCCCAATGATTCCCTCATCAGTTTCGATGATGCAGTAGGTGAGGTTGCGCCAGGGAGTGCCTAGCACCAGTGTTCGGAATCCAGTGGTCTTCATGCTTATCTCGTTGGTAGGTAAACGTTCGGCTTGAGGCGAGTGACTGGCACTCTTAAAAATTCTACGTGCTCATTCTAATGGCAATTTGACCGTCAAATAGGTTTCGGGAATGTGTTCTCTAGGCTGGCGGATTGAAATTCGATTCCGGCTGCCTGCTTCCATCAAATATGAATTGGGCGATAGCGGAAGGGCGATCACGCTCAAAGTACGCATCTTCACCCGGCATCCACTCGTTTACCCACTTCGATCGAATCTCCTCTCCGTCGCGAGAGACTCCTCGCTCGAGTCGTAATTCACGTGGACAATCGACCCAAATGGAAACATGCCAGTACCCTCGAAGATCAGGGCGTAGAGCGGTGACGCCTTCGACGATGGCAATTCCAGTTGACGGGATTTCAAACCATTCACCTAACGAATCGGTTGGCCAATCGTAACGTTGGTGCTTTGAGGTAATTCCAGCCACGAACGGTATCAGTACTCGCTCTGCGAACGTACTTAGTTCCCAATTCGAATCATCGCTCCAGTCGGCGAAATCATCTAGACGAATTACAGTCGCGCCGTCGAGGGATTCCGACAAATTCTTCGCAAGTGTCGATTTACCAGAGCCGCCAGCACCGTCAATTCCGATCAACAGAGTTGAATCGGCGGAATCAATAGCTGCAGATCGAATTGCATCGACGATATCTTCAAAAGATGAATATGAGATTGCGTGTGGGTTCTCTGACATATCGGTAACTTTATGTGCAGCGAGGTAACCGTGCCATCCAGACTCTGGTAAATTTCTGCCAGCATATTTTAAATCGCCCGCTCGGAGACAAGAATGCCTCTTCACCCACAGGTACAAGCACTAATGGATCGGCGAGCCACACTCGGTTTTCCCGATAATCGAACCATCACACCGCGGGAGGCTCGCGCAAATACGACAGCGGGGCGACTCGCTATTCCATCTGTTGCGGAGCCAGTAGGTGAAATTACCGAGCGGACCATTCCGGGCCCCGGCGGAGACATTCCGATTCGGATTTATCGACCGGCTACCGAAGGGCCTCACTCCCTGATAATGCTGTTCCACGGTGGTGGATGGGTTATCGGTGATTTTGAAATGGAAGATTCAACATCACGAGGTTTGGTGAATCGGGTAAACGCTGTGCTGATTAGCGTCGATTACCGACTGGCGCCTGAGTTCAAGTTCCCAGCAGCGCCAGAGGATTGCTATGCAGCGACCGTGTGGGCAGTTGAACATGCTGATGAACTTGGGGTCAACGCTTCAAACCTGGCAGTGGCAGGGACTTCAGCGGGTGGAAATCTGTCGGCTGCGGTTGCTCAGATGGCAAGAGACCGTGGCGGACCAAATATCAAGCATCAGGTACTGTATTGCCCGGTGATCGACCGCAGCTTTAAGCGCCCTTCGTGTGTCGCTAATGCAGAAGGTTACGGACTAACTACAGAGGGAATGATTTGGTTCTGGGATCAATACATAGGCCCTGACGGGGACGGTCATCACCCATACGCCTCGGTGATTCGAGCAAATGATCTATCGGGGCTTGCCGACGCTACGGTGATTGCGGCTGAGTACGATCCTCTGCTTGACGAAGCTGCCGATTATGCAGCCGCTCTTAAAGCGGCTGGCAACGATGTCACCTACACCGAATACAAAGGCATGATCCACGGTTTCAACGGATCGTTCGGACTGCTCGACGCCGCCGTTAAAGCTTGCGACGAGGCTTCAGCGGGCATTTTGCGCTCGTTCGCCAAATAAGACATGCGCAAACCAAAGCCTTTGCATCCTCAGGCATTAGCAGTGATGCAAAAGTACGCCTCGCTTGGCCTTCCTTCTAATACCGAGGTATCGGACCAGCAGGCTCGTATCAACGGGAATATCGGCAGAGCAGCTTTCGATCTGGAAGAAGAGCATGTAGCAAGAACCAGCGAGCGAAGTATTCAAGGCTCTGGTGGCGATCTGCCTATTCGAATTTACGAACCCAATGGAGACGGACCGCATCCCCTAGTAATGTTGTTCCACGGTGGAGGCTGGGTTGCAGGGGATTTGGATGCTGAAGACACTACTTGCCGTGGTCTTTCTTTGCGCGCGAGTGCAGTTGTTGTTTCTGTCGACTACAGACTCGCGCCCGAGACACGGTTTCCAGGTGGTCTCGAAGATTGCTACACAGCAACAGTCTGGGCTGTTGAACATGCTGCAGACCTGAACGTTGAGCCGTCGAAATTAGCGGTTGCAGGCACTTCTGCTGGAGGCAATTTGGCGGCTGTAGTAGCGTTGATGGCTCGAGATCGTGGGGGGCCAAAGATCGCCCATCAGTTGCTGTACTGCCCGATCACAGACTACGATCTCGATCGCACTTCATACATCGAATTCGGGAGTGATTACTACCTGACACGAGATACCATGGCGTGGTTTTGGGATCACTATTTTGGACCAGATGGGGATGGTTTGGATCCGTACGCATCGCCATTGCGGGCGCCAAGTCTAGCCGGGCTGCCGGATGCGACAGTGGTCACCGCCGAGTGCGATCCATTACTAGACGAGGGTTTCGACTACGCCAAAGCCCTTGAAGCGGCTGGGGTGAACACTGCGTACCGAGAATATAAAGGCATGTTTCACGGCTTCAACAATAGAATCGGAATTATTGACGCGGCGAAAGACGCACTCGATTTCGGGGCGGAACAAATCGTTCGTTCGTTTAGCAGAGTCTAGCCATCACTGCCGCTAACGGCATTGATTAACTCATAGCAAGTGTTGATCGACTGCTCAGGTTCGTCGCCTTGGCATAGTAGGATCACGTTTCCAAATATTACGAAGTCGGCGTAGTTAGGGCTGCGATGACCACTCCACGCCGCAAGGTCAGAGGACCCACCGCTCCGCATTCGCTGACGATCCTTGTTCCCGACTGGCCAAGTAGTCGTATCTTCGTCAACGTTTGCGTCGTCACCGGAAATTTCCTTGGCTAGCTCGGTGCCAAGTGAAACGGCGTCGGCATGGCTGGCGTAGAAACGCGCTTCAATATCCAGCGGCCCTAAATCGGAGCGAATGAAGCCGTACCAAGCATCGATGCCACCGGCAGATCAGTTACGTCGTACTGCTTCGACGCCTTGATTCCAGCTATTTCTAGGTCGGCAATCGTGTACTGATTTCCGTTATCGACCACGCGTTCCAATGGCACAGAAGGTTCGCTGCTACCACATACTGTGAGAGCCAGCAGCAGCAGTAGAGTACAAAACGCCACAAACCCAGAGGGTTTGACCGACCGAACAGAAATTACTAAAGACCGCATACTGCCCAACTGCAGACCGCCAAATAGCGGTCGTTTTAATCGAACGCTATTTGCTGCCCATGTTCTTTAGTTGGGTTTCGGCGTAGTAGCCCGCATAAGGGAACTTATATCGCTTGCCCTGAAGCGCTTGAAACATCATGAATAGCCAAATGATGATCGTTGCTAGGCTGACCAATGTTGTTAGCAAACCGCCGACGAATGGAAGGAAACCAACTACGAATGATGCGATTGTTAGCGGAACAAAAATAACGATCGACTGCATAGCGTGGAATCGAACGAAGCTGTTTTCTTTCTCGATCAGCAGGAAGACGATTCCGGTGACCCAGCCAAGAATGTACGTAAGTAATCCCGCGACGTTTTGAGTTGTTCCTAGACTTGTCTCGGCATCGGTAACTTCGTTTCCAGATGAAGTGTTTTTGGAATCTTCGGGTGGGGTTGGATTCTCTTCCATGCTTTGTCTCTCTCTGCGTATTCAAAAGCCGGGAGACAATGGAAAAGTACCAGACGCCGCACGACCGCAGCCACTTTATATACACCACCAGTTCGATCGTCAACGAATTACGATGCATGCTGGCTGACTCTTTAAGTCACCCAATCAACAGAAACTGAGGAGGGGCGATCGCGATTAACGCACGACCGCCCCCCTGATTGACTGCGATATCTACGGACCAAGGAAACTAACCCATATACTCAGAGAAAGTCATTTCCTGTTGAGTTTTCACGTCAAGCAGAACACTCTTGCCTTCATCGAAATTGATCTGGCGTGCTTTTGTTAAAGCCGCACCGATTTCAGCGGGGTCGGTGATTTTTATACCCACACCACCAAGATTTTCAGCAATTTTGGCGTAATCACCACCCATATTGCCGGCTCCGTGAGTTTCCATTGCTGTTGGCATTGCTCGGTTGTAACCGCCCATTGTTCCATTGTTCAGGAGAACAGTTGTGATGGGCGCACCAATTCGATTCGCTGTTTCCAAATCGAGACCCGACATTCCGAACGCGGCGTCGCCCATAAAGTTCATACAGAGCTTTTCGGGGTGCGCCAGCTTCGCACCGATCATCAACGGAATTCCATAGCCAAGATGGGTGCTTTTGCCCCAACCTACATAGCTGTGTGGAACAGTTGCGGTGTAGAACGGCATGATTTGATCGCGAGGGTGACCAGCATCGTGAGTGACGATGGTCGTTTCGTGATCGACCGCTTTGTTGATTTCGTTAACGAGCCTGTAAGGGTTGATCGGGTCCATATCCGAATTGAGCAGATCCGCCCAATCAGCCATCCACTCTTTTTTGACTTCAGCGACGGCCTCCCGTGTTGAAGTGTTGGATTTCCGACCGTCCTCACCTATCTCTGCTTTTACCTCATCGACCAGCATGCAGAGAGTTTTCATAGCGTCACCAACCAAGCCGATATCGGTGGTGTATTCCTTGTCGATATCGTCGTAGTTTGCGGTTGAATGAATCAGTGTCTTACCGGGAGGAATATTGATACCAAAGTTGGTCTTCGTGAGGCTGGCTCCAATAGCGAAAAGCAAATCGCTAGATTTCAGCCATTCCCAAACGCCCTTAGGAGCCGTTTTGTTGGCTGCTCCGAGTGCTAGCGGGTGGCGTTCGTCTATAGCCGATTTACCCGGCATAGTCGTAATCACAGGAATCTGCGTGAGCTCTGTCAGCTCGGTGAGCTTTGCGGAAGCCCCTGCATACAGCACTCCTTGGCCTGCCCAGATGACTGGTCGTTTCGCTGCTAGCAGTTTCTTTACAGCGGCACGAAGATCGGTTTTGTCGGGGGCAGCGACGTATCGTTTGGGTGACCGGAAATCGTTGAGGTTCGAAACCTCGTCGCCCATAACGTCACGCTGCAATTCGAGCATCACGGGCCCGGGTCGCCCGTTCTTCATCACTGAAAGCGCCTGACGCATTAATGACGGAATTCGCTCGGCTGCCGTAACCGACTGTGCCCACTTTGTAATGAACCTGAAGTTGTCGGGACCAGAGAAGTTCGGAGAAGTACCTGTCAGACCGTTTCCAGGACCATCTGGTAGGAAAATAATAGGCACGCCCTCGGAGGAAGCCTGAGCTATGCCACCGAATGCGTTTTCGATTCCTGGACCACCTTGGCAGGCGAATACACCGTACTTACCTTGTTCAGCCATCATTCGCGAGAACCCGTCGGCGGCCATAATTCCTCCACGTTCCTGACGGAATACGAATGGTCGAATGCCTTCTTTGGCGACTGCTTCGATGAGTGGGTTTGCAGGGAAGCAAGCCATCCACTCGACACCTTCTTGTTTCAAAATTTTCGCGATCGCCTCGTAACCATTCATACGTAAGTTCTCCCGAGGTCATGTAGCGCGCTGATTCCCGAGAAGCCTTCGGTAGTGAAAGAACTGGGAAAGAGTAGCCAGTGTAGCGTCCTCTCCAAACAGGCGCAATTTGATTTGGGTTGTATGGGTTAGTTGGGAAATACGTGAAATCGTGCACAAAATCTTCTAGGAATCTGAAATAGAGATACGGGTAGGGTTTGTATATCTGCTTCATCAACGATGGCAGTTGTGACCCGAAAAGCTAAACGGATCGGCCACATAAGCCGTCAAAGCCCGCCTGAAACGCCGGGGAGATTGATCGAAATGCCTGACCACAACTCACCGATTCCAGAAGGTTCTGTCGGTATCACAAACATCAAAGTTGTTGGTGTTGGTGGTGGCGGCCAGAACGCCGTCAACCGTATGTACCGAGAACGCGTTCCGGAAGTCGAATATATTTCTGTTAACACCGATTCGCAGGCGCTCGACGCCTCACCGGTTCCAATTCGACTTCGAGTCGGCGACCGAACTGCACGTGGTCTCGGTGTAGGTGGTGACCCATCAAAAGGTCGGCAGTGCCACGAAGAAGACCGTGATGAAATAAAGGAAGTGCTCAAGGGTGCTGACCTTGTATTCGTTGCTGCTGGTATGGGCGGTGGAACGGGAACGGGTGGTGCTCCGGTTGTCGCTGAAATTGCGCAAGACCTCGGTGCACTTACCGTTGGTGTGGTAACCAAGCCATTCGCATTCGAAGGAGCTGTTCGCAAGAAAAAGGCTCTCGAAGGTATCGAGATGCTACGCAAACACGTAGACACTCTTATCGTTATTCCTAACGACCGACTTCTTGCAATTTCCGATGAAAAACTCACGATGGACCGAGCGTTCAAGTTGGCCGACGACGTTCTGCGTCAAGGCATACAGTCGATCGCTGAACTTATCCTCGTTCCCGGTGAAATTAACCTCGACTTTGCAGACGTTCGTGCAGTTATGGACAACGCTGGACCTGCATGGATGGCCATCGGTAAAGGCTCAGGGCCAAACCGAGCGGCTGATGCTGCACGTGAGGCGATAAATTCGCCTCTGCTGGAAGTTGAAGTTGCCGGAGCCAAAGGTGTGATTTTCAACATCACAGGTGGCACAGATTTGACGCTAGACGAAGTCCAGCGTGCCTCAGAGGTGATCGCTTCGACCGTTCACCCCGACGCCAACATCATCTTCGGTACGGTTACCGATCCGAAGATGGAGAACGAAGTAAAACTCACGATCATCGCCACCGGATTCCCGGTTGCTGGTGAGATTGAGGAAGAAGCCGAATCACTTGCTCGAAAGGCACTTGAAGATCCTGCATCAATGGCAATTCCGCCGTTCCTGCGACACCACCCGGCAGCGCGGACACGCTACCGAAACGGTGGGATGTATCGAGATTCCCAAGAGACTCAGCGGGAAGATGCCGCTGTGATGGCCGACGACTAAGTACCACTTGGTACGTTTTCTACGAGTGCATTAGCACTTAACAATGGCATGTTCGCCCGGCGCTGGTTGGCATGCCTGCGACGTAGATCGCTTGAAAAACGACCGAGAGCCAGTTCGCACCTGACAGTCAACGGCGCTCAAAAACAGGTCACAAAGTAGGGGCAGGATTCATTTCTGCCCCTATTGGTTTAACGATGTGGGCGATAGCCAAGATCATGAATATCGCCAGAAGGTCGCTTGGGTTACGACAGGAAACAATGTTCGAATACGATCATTCGTGTCACTAACCTGGCAACGCGTCGAGCGCACGATTCGCTAACGCACTCGGGCCTGCGTAACGGGTATCGGCAACTACGTTGAAGGCGTCAGCGAGTTGGTTCATGGTTTTAGCTGCGGCGGGAGCTACTCGGTATCTGAATTTCTCGACTCGTTTCGAAATTCTGAGTGCCAGCGGGCCTGATTTAGCACGCTGAGCAGCATTCTTGAGAGATACACCCATTTCGACGACCCCGACCATCGTTCGAAAGTCGCACTCTGCCCCACCTTTGATGTAGCACTGGAGGGTTTTTGAAATGTTTGGACTCGCCTCTATATATAGCGGTTCGCCGTCCGCAAACACGCACACGAGTCCGGGCTTATCGCCAAGCATCCATGTGCCCTCTTCTGTCAGCGCTGAACCCTCTCCATTAACAAGATCGGTGAACAACGATTCCCATTTTCCAAGATGTGTAGGTGTGAATGTAGGCATCAAATCTCCAAGTGAACTATCAGCATTCTAGTTGGGAATCGACCAGTACGGAAATTTCGTGTCTGAGTATTTGAGGAAGAGATGAGGATATATCAGCCCTGCCTTGCTTCGGTAAGAGGCTGGGAGGTGGATGAAAAGGTTCTATCAGAACTCATCTGATGTCGATGCCTATTCCGGTTCCGAAGACCAACTAGCGCACTGCTCGTCTAGCCAAAGTCGATATTGCGTCGACTATCCACACTATGAGGATGTAGACAAGAAGTAGCTGGCCGACATCTTTGTACCGGAAGAAGCTGATATCGAGTCGCAGTTGATATCCGAGTCCTGAGGCCGCCACAAATCCCACAACCGCGGTCGTACGGATTATAACTTCCCATCGGTAGATCTGGAATGTCAGGAACTGGCGGGCGATTTGAGGAAGAATTCCGATCAAATAGGTTTGGAGCGGACCCGCTCCCGTTGATCGCAGTGCCTGCAGCGGTGGCTTTTCCGCGTCTTCGACAATGTCTGCGCCGAGCCGACCGATCACGCCAAGGTTGTGAACGGCCAGAGCAAGGGCTCCCGCAAAAATTCCAGGTGTGAATACAAATATGATGATTAGCGCCCAGAGAAGTTCAGGAACAGAACGCGTGAAGATGAAGAGACCGCGAATCACACCATATATAGCCACTTGAAATACACGTCTTGGGCCGTTTGCACTAACGATTAACACGTTTGATGCCGCAAACGGAATCAGTATGATAGCGGCAATTCCCGCTATAAACGCCGCCAGAACACTCATCGCAAGAGTGTCACCCGCTAGTTGCGCCAAATCGCCCCAGTTGTTGCGCTGCCAAAATGAGCTTGAGCTATGTGACCCAGTCAGATCTTCAATGAATTCGATTGATCGAGATAATGAATCCGCTGAAATAACCGACCTACCGTTGTTCGGAATCGAGCCAAGATATAGCCAACTGCTAACAATCAGCACCGTTACTGCTGTTCCAACCAGCACTGCAGTAACAGAAGGTCGGTGGGGAGAGAAAGCCCATGTACGTTTCGGGTATCGCGGTGATTCGACGGTCATGCGATCATCCTTTTCCTGATGAAACCGCAAAACAGGTCAATCGCCAATATAAGAATCACAAGCGTATACATGAGTGTTGCCACAGTCTCGAATTTCAGATCGCTCAAGGCGATCTGTATCCGGAACCCAATTCCTCCGAGACCAACAAAACTGAGAACAGCGGCAGTTCTGATAGCGCACTCGAATCTGTAAAACAAGTAAGAAGTCATATTGGGCAATGCTGACGGAATTCTTACTGCAATAACCTGCTGCAGTGAACTTGCACCGGTGGATTCGAACGCTGTCAGTTGCTGGCTTGGAACATCTTGGAGTCGCTCGGCAAATACTCTACCGATGATTCCTGAATACGGAACCGCTATCGCAAGTACACCCACGACCGGTGAAAGGCCAAACGAAGCAACAAGCAAGAGCGCCCAAATCAGTTCGTGGATCGACCTGATGAATCCTAAAAACGCCCTGACCGAAATCGTCAAAGAGGTACTCGAAACACCGGACGATAGAACTGTTCCCGATGCGATGAGTCCGAGCGGGATTCCAACGATAATTGCGATCGAAATCGATGCCGCTGCATAGGCAACTGTGATCCAAGCCGCGTGAACGGCCGCGTTCAATGTCGTAGAAGAAATGTCTGGAGTAAGAAGTGCGTTAACGAACATCCAGATGGACCTTCCAGCTCCCGCATGGGTGGTATTTGTCCAGTCAACTGTCGATACCGAAACCGCAACTGCGACGAACACTAAAAACACCCAGTGCCGTTTTGTTATGGAATCTAGCACCCCGGTGATCATGACTAATCGCGTCCCCATATCTGTGGAGCGTTCTCGTTTTCGTGGTTTCGAGTAAAGTCAAGATTCGATTCTTGGTAAAGAGATCTGAGATCGCTATCTCCCACTTCTGATGCCGCCTTATCGAACATAATCAGGCCAGCGGACAGACCAATTACACGATCAAAGAATCTAGTCGAGAACTCTGGACTGTGGAGACTTGCGATCACAGTTTTTGGGGTTGAAACAGGAGTTTTCGTTTTTCCACAAAGTGTTTCCAGTATCTGCAACGCTAACGAGGGATCGAGAGAGGACACTGGTTCGTCGAGAAGCGTAATTTCAGGGTTTTGTACCAACAAACGCGCAAGTGCAACTCGTTGCTGTTGCCCGCCCGATAATCTAGAAGTGCGTTCGTTCAGGTGATCTTCTAGGCCAAGATGACGGGCTACCTCCGACGCGTTCAAATCTTGGATTGGAAGCAGGAGAGCAGCGAGAGTCCTGAAAAGAGACCAGCGACCCGAGTTTCCTGCTTCGATGTTTTTCCGGGCAGAGAGCTGCGGAACGAGGTCGAACTGCTGGTGCATGAACCCAACGATTCGAGATCGCTCTCGCACTTGGATCGATGGGAGAGGTCGACCATTTAGATCGACTGTGCCTGTTGAAGGCGTGATCTCTCCAGATATCAATCTAAGGAGCGTGCTCTTGCCCGCCCCACTCGAGCCAACCACGCCAATCTTCTCGCCAAAGACAATTTCAAGATCAATTGGACCAAGCGCATGGCGAACACCGTAGGTTTTAGACGCGCCAACGAGACGACACACTACCGAGTTGCCGGTTAGAGTCTGGTCTATTGGAGCATGTTCAGCGATCGCGCCACTTCCTCAATATCCGAATAGTCAGAGCTATCTGCGCCGACGAACGATTCAGTGTCAAATAGTTCAAGGATTTTTCTTCTAAGTTCGTCATCGGCGGTGAGACCCAAAAACGCATCCGTTATCTTCTGTGTCGTGCCTTCACCCCAAATCTCATCGATATCAGGATGGGCAAGCCAGTGATAGTCGACATATGAAGGTGTCTCGAAGACAACTCGTACCTTTGATTCATCGACGTTACCGTCAGACACTGCTCGATTCCAGACCGATGAGTTCAGCACACCGGTTTCGAAGCTGCCACTTTCTACTAGCTTCCAAGTCAAGTCATGCGATCCAGAGAAGTTTGGTACTTCATCGAAATCCTTCTCGGGGTCGACACCCGCCTCAAGCAGAAACAAACGCGGCATCAGATGCCCAGAAGTCGAATTCGTGCTTCCGAAGGTGAATCTGGTTCCTTTGAGGTCGTCCAATGAGTTCGCTGTTACGCTGGTGTTTGCGATAAAGACCGATGTAAACGTCTTGTCGCGAGGGCGCTGAACGATCATTTCGGACCTGGGAGTGAATGAACGGGCTTGCACACCGGTTAGGCCACCGAACCAAGCGAGCATCACATCGCCGTGCTTGAATGCCATCACTAAACTAGCGTAATCGGTCACGGGCACGTACCTCACATCGATTCCCAGTTGATCGGAGAGGTACTCGGCAACAGAACCAAAACGTTCCTCAAGCCGCGATACATCTTGATCGGGAATACCTCCGATCACGAGCGTTTTCTGTGGTTCGTCACCGCTGGAACACGCCACAATCGCCACCAAAGCGATGACAGTGATCAATATGAACTTCAACTTGTGAATTTAACTGTCCATTCTAAAAACTAGAATTATGCCAAAAGCTAATAACGTCTCTGAACTAGTTATGGCTTAGGTGCTCAGCGATTCTAATACTCAGAAAGTCAGAGGTGGTCATCAGACCAATGACACTTCGGTATTTTGATTTTTTACTAATGGCACCATCATGTTTGGGTCCTGTCAGAAAATTGAGTTCACAATCTAATCAGGTCGACCGAAATACGGCTTAGGCCATGATATGCAAGCAGACAATTCGGTAACTAGAGCCGACCACTTGTCTGCAAATACTTTCCTGCGAACGGACGTCGAAGTTTCTGCCAGAATCGCACCTAGAACATCAAGGGGCACCAAGGCGCTCTGACAGTCGCGAACATCGCGTCCGCTCGAGCGATTGAATCATCGATATTCTCTTCGGCTCGGCCTGCCCGTTCAAGGTCGGCAAGTTTTGCACCACCCAAATAAATTGTCGCAAGTGATGCAGTCGGCAGAGTTATATCGGCAGGTTTGGTTGTTGGAACACAAGTAGCGCCGTTTGGTCCGCCAGTCAGTTCGTATCGTCCTCCCCACTCAGGGATGAACGAATCTTCTACCTCTAAAACTAAACTACCCTCGGCGAGATATGTTCGGGTCGATAGAGCATCTGCAATGTCGAGCATTCGATACCAAACTGCGTCGTAAGGTTTACGTTCAAGCTGGCGTTGGTCGGTGAGCATCCACGGTAGGCTGTCATCTACTGGCGAACGCCATGTGCTCAACGTGTCGTACAGATCGATGCTCAGCAGGTGCTTCCAAAGCGCTGCGTGTGCGGCGGGGGAGCTGTGTACGATCAGATCGGCATTGACCTGACCGTGCGTCTGCTCACCAAATACGTGCAATTCCCTAAGTGAATATTTTGCTAGCCCAAGCGCCTTGCCCCTTTCTTCGTACACGATCAACCACGGTTTGCCCCAATCGTCGCTTCTACTAAGACCAGATTTCCATTGGTCCCACTGGTTATCATTTTGTCGCGGGATCCCAACATGCGTGTTCACGGCAGCTTCCCACGCTTCGGGAAATACTTTTCGTGCTTCATCACCGTCTACGAATCGGATCATTCCGGGGGTTTCAGGTGAGTTTTTGATCACAGCTTTTCGAGTATTGATCAAGAAATTCTCGTGCTGGATCGACATCCCGTAGCCATAGCGACCGTAGATGATGCTTTCGGATGCCCACAATGAGGCCACCGAGTGGCCCTTCTCACGCTCCTGACGAAGTAGACACCCCATCATGTTGTTGAGCAATCCCTGCCGACGGTGAGTGGTCGCCACAGTTACTCCTGTGACTCCGGCATTTTTGATGATCGCTCCACCAGGTACGGCCGACTCGAACGGAAATGCCGCTGTCGTTCCGACGATCTCATCACCATCGAACGCGCCCATAGTCATTTCGGGTGTGAGCGTTCGTTGATTTAATTGGAATTGGTCATGGTCAGGTTCATAGTGACCGCCGAACCCTCGTTCCATTGAGATACCAAAGCGTCGGTGCTCTGCAGCGATAATCTGTCGGTATTCGATGGTCATGGTGCGGTCGTTGAATCCTGAAGCCTAGAAGTAGTGCGCACACCACGGTGCAGAGTCTGTCGAAAACATGCCATGAAGCTTGGCGAGCGATCCGGTCGTTATCGTATCGATCCGGCCGGCTTCGACGAGCGTACCGGGTGTTACACCACCCAGATAAATTGCAGATAGATCGGCAGGGGTCATGATTACATCAGGCTTGTCAGTGGTTTTTTTTACCGTCGCCTGTGAGTCTTCAATTTCAAGAACGTACGTGCTTGAAACTTTTGGTTGCGATTCGGAAACGAGTCCAATTTTCAACCTGCCGCTAGCGTTGTACGTTCGGGCCTCAAGAGCTTTTGGAATGTCCAATAATCTAACCCAAAGTGCATCGTGTGACTTACGGCTCAAACGACGTGGATCCGAGAGCATCCACCACAGTGGATCGTCGGTCGGTCGATTGTTTGCTTTGATCTCTCCGATAAGATCGAAATTTAGCAAGAAACGCCAGATCGCAGCGTGAGCGGTATCGGTAACCGAAACCTGCTCGCTAACTTCGAGCGTTCCCATATCGGAATCGCCAGTTCGACGCATTCGGTACGCGACGTATCCGGTTTGCTCGCCCGCCTCTTCACAGATAGCGAAGAACAGTGGACTTGCACCGCTACGAACACGTTCTTCATCGAAGAGTTCATAGCGCCAGCGCCCTGAATTTCGGTCCAACGAACCAATGGTTTGGTGGTGCATCTGATCGTAAATGCCAGGCATCATCGCCGTTGCTTCTTCAGCGCCGACGAAGTAGACGTGGGCATCAGATTCTTCTACATCCGAGATAGGCGAATGTGCAAATGTTCCAAAGCTCGGATCGATCGACCAATCGTAAGAATTCACGGACAGACCGTAGTCGAAACGTCCGTACAGATGAGATTGCGACGCCCACAGCCCTGCGACGATATCACCTCGTTCACGAGCATCGTCGTGAATCTGCGACATCATCAGCGAAAAGGCGCCTTGTCTACGATGCGTCACAGACGTAGTCATGTATGCCACACCAGCCATCGGCACGGTTTTTCCGCCCGGCACAGTGAGCGAGTATGAATCAGCACCACCGGTGCCGACGATTCGTTTGGATCCCGTGTCTACAGCTGCAACAAGACGTTTGAGTTCTGCCCGGTCGTTTCGCAGACGCGCAATGTCGTCCGGATGCACATGAAAGCCAAATCCGTGACGAACGGCTTTGCGCCATTCGACGAAATTATTGTCTGTTACAGGATGTAGTTCGATGGTCATTGGAATACAAATACGGGCGACAAATCAGCCCGACAACGTATGCTACGGCTTACACATCAACCAAGCCACCCGCTCAACTAACAATAATAGGTACTTGCCGAATGACTGCCCTTCTCGAAGACAAGATCGTACTCGTCACCGGAGCCAGTTCTGGCATCGGTCGTGAAGCGGCTAAGATTATGGCAGGACACGGTGCGAAAATCGTGGCGGCGGCGAGGCGAGAGAATGATCTGGCCGAAACGGTTAAACAGATCGAATCGGTCGGTGGATCGGCGACGTATGTAGTTACGGACGTTACCGATTCTTCACAGGTTGAACGTGCCGTTCAGCACGCCGTGTCTACCTACGGGGGACTCCATGCAGCGTTCAATAATGCTGGGATTTTGGAAAAAGGTTCTCATCTTCACGAGGCAGATGATGATCACTTCGATCAGATAATCAATGTGAATATCAAAGGAGTTTATCTGTGTATGAAGTACGAATTACGCCACATGCTGAACAACGGTGGTGGAGCGATCGTCAATGACTCTTCGTACAACGGTCTTCGAGGCAATTCTAAGCATGGAATCTATTCTGCGAGCAAGCATGCTGTGCTGGGTCTAACCAAATCCGCAGCGATTGAATATGCCAAACAATCGATTCGAGTGAATGCTGTTTGCCCTGGTGTGATCGATACCGAGATGATGCATGAGATCGACCACAATAACCCTGATGATCGAAGGAGAATCGAACGCTGGGTGCCTATGAGTCGATATGGTGAACCGGCAGAAGTCGGCCAACTCGTGGCGTTCCTCTGCTCAAACGCAGCAAGCTACATCACAGGCCAGGCGATTCCCGTCGACGGTGGGGTCACCGCCTAGAGTCGTTGTGGTAGGGGTCGATGAATCAGAAAATACGCCCTGAGGTCAACGTCAGTATTTTTTGCATTAGTGATCTCGCTGATGGGTTCAATATCATCGTAATCAGTTATTTCACGTTCATTCGGGTCGGGCAGAACTTAAGTCAGAAGGAAGTCCACTGTTCACTTTGCCTGCGTACGCCATGATGATATCGCGCCTCCGAAGAACGCCCAGAAGCTTTTTAGGGTTGTCTCTTGAAACAACTGGGTATCGGCCTAAATCTCTGGCACCAAATCGAGACAAAACGTCTTTTAGCGACTGATCCGTGTAAACAACAATCACATTGTGTGTCGTTATCTCGTCAACAGTAATCGAAGGATCACGTTGGACCTTTTCGAGATCTGTGATGGTGATAATTCCAGTCAAATCGTTATTCGAATCCACCACTGGGAATCCGTGGTGTCCACTTGCAGCGAACTTGTCGGCAAGTTCAGCGATTGTGATCGTCGAGGTGACCGTTGGGTAGTCGCGCGTCATCACGTCTCCGACTAGCACATCCTCCAGTAGATCACCGCGATTCATGCCGTCAATGTCGACTCCACGCCGAAGAAGTTTGATCGTGTAAATGTTCGCTTTGCGTAACCCCTGCGCCACTGCCACCGCTATGACCACAGCTGTCATAAGCGGAACAATGATCTTATAATCCCTGGTCATCTCGAAAAGGATGATGATCGCAGTCGCCGGCGCTCTGGCTCCGGCGGCAAATACTGCTGCCATACCGACTAGGGCGTACGCTCCGCTTGAAGCTGTAATGTCAGGGAAAAGGCTGTGTACAACTGCACCAAAAATTCCTCCAAGCATGACTCCGATAAACAGAGAAGGAGCGAATACTCCACCACTGCCTCCCGAACCCAGAGTGACAGAGGTAGCAACTATTTTTACGAATAGGAGCGCTGCCATTAACCCAATAGAGAGTGCGCCGACGAGAGCGCCATCTATGGACTGAAGCGGCATGTCGAATACATCAATAACTTCGTATCCAACACCGAACACTTGAGGGTAAAACAACCCGATTGTACCGACAATTAGTCCACCGATAATCGGCATTAAGTAGCTCGGAATCGATTTGATTTTCTCGAACAAATCCTCAGTTGCGTAAAGGATCGTTACAAACCCGTGACCGGTGATGGCTGCCAGTACTCCAAGGATCGAATAAAACACGAATTCCCAAGGACTAACTAGCTCGTATATGGGAACCGAGAAGGCTGGTTGGTTACCAAAGAAGCTCTGTGTTATCGCTGAGGCAACTACTGACGAAAGCACAACGACGATGAACGTGCGACTCTCGTACTTCCTTAGGATTACCTCCATGGCAAAGAATATTCCTGCCAACGGAGCGTTAAAAGTTGCCGATATGCCAGCCGCCGCGCCACTAGCAACTAGGGTGCTAGTCCAAGTCGGTGAAAGTTTGAGTTTTTGGGCGACAACCGAGCCGATCGCTGAGCCAACGTGGACGATTGGTCCTTCGCGTCCTACTGAACCTCCGCTGCCGATTGTAAGGGCAGATGCTAGAGCTTTGACCACCACAACTCGTGGGCGAATTTTGCCGCCTTGCAACGCTATCGCTGCCATCACTTCAGGAACGCCGTGACCTTTTGCCTCTTTCGCAAAGAAGTAGATGATTGGACCGACTATTGCACCACCAATTGCCGGTATGACAATGACGTAGTAATCACCAGCGAACGAGAGAATATCTTGTCCACGATCAAAGAAGACATACTGGAATCCTTGAATCAGGTTACGAAAGATATACGCAGCAGCAGCACCACCGCTGCCCACGATCAACGCGAGGCCCATGCTGATGACGATTTCGCTGCTTTTGAATGAACCTAGTGCTGCTTTACTCGACTTCGAGGCAACTCTGCGACGAGCAGCGAAATGAATTCTTGATTTGTGAGAAGGGCTATTACTCAACGTCAATATTTCTCTGTTGATCTAGCAATTCCCACTAATTCCTTACAATTTTCAAAATGATTCCCGCTTAGGACTAATCATTCGATTCTCAAACGCAGCGCGCGAACAAAGCAGACTTATGCAAGCGTCCGCTGGATAGGCCGGTTATGAGATCCAAGAGTTGCAATCATCACGCCCAGCAGTTGTACCAATACCCAAAGAATGAACAACCAAGAGTTCTTCTGTTTGCAAAACCAGAATAAGCGACCCTAAAACTCTGCGCCTTGCGACAGCGAAACATCAAGAGCATCTGGCACTACTTTCGCCCGACTCGTTACTCGCGAGTTCTCGGACAAGAAGGTACGGGCAATGCTCTTTGTCATTATTCCCGAACGATAGCTATCGAACGGCAATGGCACTTATCTCGATTAACAACCCCGGCACAACTAAACCGGCGACGACAACCGTTGCGCTCGCGGGCAGGTTATCGGTGAATATCTCTGCCCTTACAGCGGCGTAGTCAGCGTATTTTGATATGTCGGTTATATAGCACGTGAGATTTACGACATCATTTAGCGTCAACCCGGCTTCAGCCAGCACCTTCTCGACGTTATTGAACGTCTGGAGCGCCTGTGTGCGCATGTCATCTGGCGCTCCAACGATTTCGCCTTGGTCGTTGGCGCTTACTTGGCCAGAAACATAAACAGTGCTTCCTACATCGACACCCTGTGCATAACTTGCACCTGCCGCTTTAGGCCATGCTTGTGGATGAAGTTGAGTACGTTTTGCCATGGTTCTCTTCCAATTCGCCGGTAGATATTGCAGTAGTCGCCACACTTATTGTCGCAACCAAAACAGCTAGTCTGTCAATACGCGGCAAGCCGATGACGTAGACCGATTTTATGGGCAATAAATAGGTTGGTTCTGGACAATCCGTCTGATCTTTACTCCGCGCAGGGATGGCACGTAGCAATGCCATACCATTCCACAGTGTGCTGCCCAGAGCCAATTTCGTGCCAGAAGTTAAAGCGTGTGCGGAATCACATCCGGTGGGATTACGCCCAATTTTCCAGAATGATAATCAGCGAACGCCTGTTGAAGTTCTTCCTGCGTGTTCATGACAAACGGACCGTACCAAGCGACAGGTTCACGAATCGGCTGCCCTCCTAGTAGCAATATCTCGAAATCTGGAGCCTTGCTGTCCTGCTGCTCATCGGCCGACAACATGATTGAATCTCCCTCGCCAAACACTGCGGCCTGACCAAGATGAATCGCATTCTTGTTAGGTCCTACCGTGCCATGCCCTGCAAGGACATAGGCAAGTGCGTTGTATTCAGGATTCCACGGTAGTTCAACTTGTGCGCCTGGGCTCAGGGTCGCATGAATATAGGTGATCGGTGAGTAGGTAACTCCAGGGCCTTCATGTCCATCAAGAGATCCCGCAATCACTCGAATCAGCGCCCCACCATCATGGGAACTTAGCAACGAAAGATTAGTTCGAGAGATGTCCTGATAACGAGGCTTTGCAAATTTCTGATCGCGTGGCAGGTTGACCCATAACTGGGTACCGTGAACAACTCCCCCGCTAATAACGATCTCTTCGCTTGGAACCTCGATGTGAAGAATCCCAGCGCCGGCAGTCATCCACTGCGTGTCGCCATCGCTAATAACACCACCACCACCTTCAGAATCACGATGCATGAACGTACCTTCGATCATGTACGTGACCGTTTCAAAACCTCGGTGCGGGTGCCACGGAGTGCCTTTTGCTTCCCCGGCGCGCCATTCATTCTCGCCCATTTGATCCAACATTATGAATGGATCGAGGTACTGCTGCGGAATTCCTGCAAATCCGCGCCGGACTGGGAATCCCTCACCTTCGAAACCCGAGGGAGCGGTTGTAATCGTCATGACCGGGCGAATTGAGCTGTCTGCATCGGGACGAGACACGCGCTTCAGAGCAAGTATGTTATCGACCGTTACTGCGGGCATGATTATCTCCAGCACCAAATATAAGAAAAGAACAACAATGCTTACTAATAGTAAGTTGATAACACCAAGTTAGCAAGTCAGGTGCACCGTCAATACGAAGATGTGCATCATTTACTGACCAATCCCGTTAGAGACGCGGAATCACCTCGACCCGATCTTCACCGACGATCACTCGTTCGATCAGGGCTGCCGCAGCGATTTTTGCGACATTCACGTCATCACTCTGTACATCACTGAGTAATCGCTCTGCGTCGTCCAATTCGACATCCTCGGCATTATCACCAGATCGTGCCTGCTCGAGCCTTTTCAGAGGAGCGGCCAAATCGTTCAAGGTTCCGTATGCGGAAGCTACTGACCTCACAGCCCTATTGAAATCTCTCTCAGCCTCGGCAATCTCTTCCGCAGTGGTGTCGCCAACTACCGGTCGAAGTTTTTTTCTAACCCGAAGACCCCATTCTTGGATGTCGCGACGAACAACATCGTCAAGTTCTTCGGCATGCCATGATGAATGACGCGCAACATCCTCTCTACGTTCACGCCGAGCGTCACGTGAAGGGCATTCGTAGTACCGATACGACTTTGATGTCGAAGTTCCGTCGATGCGCTTCCATGATTTTCGGCGGGTCAGTCCAGAAAGGCCGCGTCCGCACAAATCACACCGGGCGATACCACCGAGCAAATACGGTGGTTCGGTGGCTAGGCTTCGGACCGGCTTTCGAGATTTTGTCACCCCCTCGGCTCGGTTAAAGATTTCTCGATCAATCAATGGTTCATGGCTGCCGGCGATACGCACACCATAACGAGTATAGGTACCGATGTAAGTACGATTCTTTAATATTCCTGAGATTGCGAGCGCCGACCAAGGCCGACTAGTACGAGTTAGAAGCCCTCTTTCATTTAACGACCGAGCTATCGCTCGCAGACCTGGCCCACCAAGCGGTTTTGAATCTTCGGCATGCCACGGACCGGCGTATGTTTCGAATATCTCTTTCACGATCTCTGCTTCACCCGCCACCGGGCTCAACAGACCATCGAGTCCCGCCCGATATCCGAAAGGAGTTCGCCCCAGCACTTCGCCACGAGAAGCCTTTGCGACGATCGCATTTCGAATCTTCGCCTGTCGCTGAGGGGAACGTCCGCCAATGCCGAGTAACAGTTCACCGCTCTGCAGGGCATCGGGTCGATCAGGATCGGTACATCGCACTTCAGTTCCGAGCCGGTTAAGTTCCAATAACCTCGACACCAGTGTTTCGAGATCTTCAGCAATATGCGCAGCGTTAGGAACGATCACCAACGCCAACCGAGCGTTTGACCCCGTAAACGATGCAATCATTTGGCGATAACGATCATGCCGAGCGTCGAAATCGTTCGGCGACTCACCATCTGGTGGCTCGAACCAGTTGATCAATTGATGGGAGTTGCGCTGGCAGTAAAGTTCTATTTCATCGCGAGAATGAAGATGACTTGAAGGACTAAACTCCGGCCAAGAATTTTGATCGTCCGAAGACGCGTTTATGCCTTGGGCAGGGTCGCTGTGGAATCCGACCGCCCGCAATTATTGCTCTGTAATGAGTGCCCTGCCGCAGCTGCAGGGAATAGGGCCGTCAGCAGATCGTAGTCGAGTCAATTCGCCGACGGGAAGCCGAACTGCACACCCTTGACAGATACCACGATCGACTCGTACAACTGCTATTCCGCGATTTGATCGGAACAACCGTGTGTATCGAGCAAGATGATCATCAGGAATATGGGAGGCTTCCGCGTTTCGTATCTCCAGCATTTCGTTGAAAGCAGTGCCTTTCTTCGATTTTTCTTTGCGTAGCTCTAGCTGCCGGGAGTTCCACGATTTTTCTTTGTCCGCCAAATCGCTGATCAAATCTGCATACTGCTGGCGAGTGTGTTCTGCACTGACTTCTGCCGGAGCGATGGACTCTTCGACCTGAGCAAGTTTCCGCCGAGCGGCGGAGTGTTCAGTTTCGATTGCCGTTAGCTCTCGAACATTGGTGATTGCACCACCGTAGAGCCGAGCCTCAAGTTCAGCGACATTGCTTTTCAGGAGTGCTAGATCAGACTCTAGCCGAGCAATTTCTAACTTAGCTTCAAGTTCCCGAATTTTGGTTTTCTCGCACAATTGGCGGAGCTCGGGGAGTCCGCCTTCGGAGTCGAGTTCGGCTTCAATTACCCGATATTCTCGCCGCTGTATAGCCAATGCTTGGTCTGTGCCTTGAAGTGAAAGTAGAGATTTTGCAATTGTCACGTAGTGATCCTGAAGTCAGAACTTGGTCGGAATAACGCATTAGCCTTAACCGAATACTAGACCTGTCAGTTTCGGTGTCAAACATGCATCAGTGATCTTCGATCTAAAATGGCATCAGCCAGTCATCGAAAATGTGTATCCTCAGTATATCGTTTTATCGTGAACTAAACCTAACTGATCAGGTTTTTGGAGATTCGTTTGGCCGATATCGACAGTTCCCATCTGCTCCCACCGTTCCTGAGAAGCCGAGCGAGAACTCGCATCGTCTGCACGATCGGTCCGGCGACCGGTACGTTACCTCGAATAAAACGTCTGATTCGAGTTGGCATGTCAGTCGGTAGACTAAACCTGAGTCACGGTAGTTCTGACGATCATCATGGCTACGTCAAGATCCTTCGGCAGGCAGCGGAAGAAATGGGGGTCGCTGTCGGAATTCTCGCCGATTTACCGGGCCCCAAGTACCGTGTCGGCGAAATGGAACAGCCCGAAATCACACTTTCGACCGGACAACATTTCACTTTGCAGCGTGAGCCGTGTGCAGGTACTTCAGAACGCGCTAACGTTTGGCCTCTCGGACTACACAGTGATATCAAAAAAGGATCGCTTGTTCTAATCGACGAAGGAGCTATCGAACTTCGAGTCGAAAACATTGACGAGGAAGAAATTCACTGTCGCGTGACCATGGGTGGCGTGATGAAGCCGAACAAGGCGGTAACCGCACCCGGTAACACAACCACGGTCGACTATTTCACTCCCGAAACTGAAGAAGCGCTTGCATTCGTCGAGGCTTCAGATATCGACTTTGTGGGTCTTTCATATGTCCGTGACGGTGGCGATGTCGAGAGAGTTCGAGCCAGGCTTGCAAAAGTCGGGAAGAACCCGCAACTTGTTGCGAAAATCGAAATCCAACAGGCTGTCGACAATCTTGCCGAGATCCTTATTCAGTCCGACGCTGTGATGGTCGCTCGTGGGGATCTGGGAGTCGAACTACCGTTTGAGCGTGTGCCATCGGTTCAAAAAAGAATCATTCGAATGGCGAATGAAATCGGCAAACCGGTAATCACCGCAACGCAGATGATGGAATCCATGATCGAGGCTCCGACACCGACACGAGCTGAAGTGACCGATGTGTACAACGCTGTTCGTGACGGAACCGACGCTATCATGCTTTCAGCAGAAACCTCGGTTGGTAAATTCCCGTTCAGAGCGGTTCAGGCTATGACCCGAATCGCCAAGCAGGCCGAGCGCTATATTGATCACGAACAGCTTGCCAACCGAAGACGAAAGGCAGCATCTGCCGGCGTTCTACCTGTCGATGACGCCATCGCCGACGCAGCTGCGGTGGTCGCCAGTAGTCTGAACGCCAAGGCCATCATTGCTTACACCGAATCAGGGAGCACAGCTGGTCGAGTTGCGGCATATCGACCTGTAACTCCATTGTTTGCACTAACACCTGATATCGGAGCCGGTGCGAAGTTGGCTCTTCGCTGGGGGGTAATACCGATCGTAGTAGAGAACTACATGAACATTCAGGACATGTTTACTGCGGGTTCACAATTCGCACTTGATACTAAGATTGCAAAATTAGGAGACGCTATTGTTGCGGTCGTTGGGCTACCAATCGGTGTGCCCGGAACAACTAATCTGTTACGGGTAATTACTCTGCCAGAGCCTGTTAACCACAATAAATAAGCTTCTCGAAATAGACGCTTGGTTTGTTCCTAAACCTAATCGTTTTCACCCGGCTTCGGTTTCTTTGCCGCTTCTTCGATTGCCTCACGAAGTTGTCTGATCTCGTCGAGATCGGCAGGCTCCGCTCCATAGCAGGCGGCATTGAACCGCGATGTAACCGTTTCGATTGGTGCACCCTGTAGGAATACGGCTAACGCCGGAACCCGTTCGTTTGGTGTGACGTTCGGATCGAATATCATCCCACGCTTAATTGCGTGAGTGAGTGTGTCGAAGTACAGCAAAAATGCCTCTGCAATCCCTCGCTCACCTTCAGGCCATTTCCACAGTGAACGCTGATTGCCCCCACGCATCCATTTAGGCATCAAATTCGTGAGCAATTTCATCATGTCGGCTTTGGCATTGGCATCGCCGCGAATCGACTCTCGATCAGTATCGTCGTCGTTTCCATGACGGTTCGAGAAGCGACGGTATGCGAATACCAACACGAAAAACAGAACAACAAGCAGCAGTATTGAAAGCGGCCACCTCAAAACCTCTATTGCGAAATTAGAAGCACTTTCTGCTCGTTCAAGCGCCGGATTAACCATCTCTTCCGAAAGTTGACGAGTTACTTCATCTCCAATTATCTCTTCTTCGGTATTAACCAAACTCTTCAGCCAAAGTATCAAGTTCCAAAGACCGGTCAGTATCCATTCGATTGGGTAGCGAAGAATCCACAGCAAAGCATCGATAAAGGTTGACCAAATGTTGACCAAACCTCGAACGCCGATAATTCCGTATCGCCCGGTGAGCAGACCACCAATCACACCGAGCCCTAAAATTCCGCCGACAGATATTCCAATCACCAGTGGCCATGAAGCCTGCCCAACGTCATTAGATTGCGGAAGGCGAGACACCGCCATTCCAATTAGCGATGCGGCAAAGAATGGGAGGAGTAACGGAGCGATTCCGGTATCAGATCGAACAGCACTGATCTCGATCAGTAGACCGATAGCGATGAACGCCGTGCCGATCTTGAAAGCACGGCTAAGCCTTCGGGACACACCACCGCCCGCAACGATACCTTGCGACCGATACCAGACCCAACTAGCGGTGATAACTCCAAACAGCACATCGGCTACACCTTCAGACCCGTATGTGCCTCCAAACGTATCGACTGGCCACGCTATTTTGAACGACCATGAATCTGTGACCGTTGCCGTCGCAACGACGAGATAGACAGTGATCAGGGCGAGAGCGCCTTGATACAAGGCGATAGTCGAAGCATCACCTTTAGCGCTACCGAACAACCATGCCGATGTCACTCCGACACCGAACAAAATCACCAATGATGGCCAGGGTATTGGCGAACCGCCTAGCCCTACCATTCCGCCGGTCATTGCGAAAACTGAAAACCACCAGATGCTCTCGACAAC
>JABMNN010000099.1 GCA_013204545.1 Chloroflexota bacterium
ATGAACGGCGGACAGACAATCTTCTCGATACCCACCACGGTGTCGCTGAGATTGAGAATATCCATCGCCAACTCGACCCCCGACTCAACATCGGTATTCATCTTCCAGTTCCCGGCAATTACCGGCGTTCGATTTGCCATTCGATAATCCTATGTGATGTTTTGGCGTCCGTCGTTTACTCAACAGCCTCATCGAGCGCCGCAACGCCCGGAAGAATCTTGCCTTCGAGAAATTCAAGTGACGCCCCGCCGCCGGTGGACACATGAGTAAAATTATCTATGAGCCCCAGAGAGCCGACCAAATCTGCAGTTGAGCCACCTCCGATTACCGATACGGCTTTCTTGTTCCTTGCCACTGCGTTCGCAATTGAGATTGAGCCATTCGCGAATTCGGGCCATTCAAACACGCCCATCGGACCGTTCCAAATGATCGTATCGGCGATTGAAATGATTCGCCCGTACTCCTGTGATGAGCGTGGTCCGATGTCGAGAATTTTTTCATCCTCTGGCACCTCCGACGAATCATGGACAGTCGCCAGAGAGTTTTTATTGAATTCTGGAGCAGTGATTACGTCGGCTGGAATTACAACGTTAGCGCCATCCGAATCGAGAAGCTCACGAGCCGCTGATACGTCTTCATCACTAACTACTACAGCACCACCAGAGAGACCTTGCGCAACGTAAAACGCAGCGACCATGCCACCGCCAACCAATATGGTGTCGACTTTTTCGGACACATGACGAAGAACCTGAATTTTGTCCGCTACCTTTGCTCCGCCCACAATCGCTATTGTCGCTCCCCCCGATCTTCCGAGCGAACGACCAAGCATTTCGAGCTCGCGTTCCATCAAAAAACCTGCGTACGAAGGTAAATATTCGGTAACTCCGACCGTGGAAGCATGGGCGCGATGTGCGACACCGAATGCGTCATTCACATAAAGGTCGGCAAATGACGCTAATTGCTTAGAGAAATCTTCTTCGTTCTTTTCTTCACCAAACTCAAACCTCAAATTTTCCAAAAGAGCGAACTCACCGGAGGAGAGTGATAAAATCACGTGGGCCGCGTGTTCACTATTTGGACCGCCCGCGTCGGCCACTGAAACCCCAAGCAGCTCCGAGAGTCGTTCTCTAACTGGTCTGAGGCGCATTTCCTCGACTACTTGACCGTTCGGACGACCAAAGTGCGAGCAAATTACTACTTTGGCTCCTCCGTCTTTAAGAAAATTTAGGGTTGGAAGGACCGCCCTAATCCGAGAATCATCTGAGATAACGCCATCTCGCATTGGCACATTGAAATCGACTCTGACCAATACCTTCTTTCCACTGACATCGGCATTTTTGATTGATCGTTTATTCATTCGGATGTATTTTCTAGTTCAATCCTACGATTAGCTTTGCACTCTCTATGAGTGAGTTTTTACGTTCGCTTGAGAACTTTGTTGCTTCGAGAGCTTTGATTGCATTGTCGACGAGGTCATTCACTCGAATCTCGGCAAATGCCCTACTCTCCGTCTCAGCGAGAATCGCAGTAACTTCGTCCAAATCGGTCGGGTCAAGCACGCGTTTCATAAATATCTCACCGAGACGCCTTCGAGTTGATGGGGTTCCATTCTCGATGGCATGTGCAGTTGCAAGTGATTTTTTCTTAGATTGAAGTCTGCCCCGCTGAACCTCGGATCTTTCAGTTCCTTCATCAGGCCATAGGGCTTGGAGATCGATGTGCAGATTTTGAGCTGTTCCAATAGCAATTCCGAACTGGTACAGCGCTTCAAGAACAGATTCATCCGATTCAGCAGCTATACCGCCTAATTTTGCACAAATACCAAATAACGCACCACGCTTTCGAGCCACTCCAACAATTTCGTCGACTCCAACTGCCGCACGTTCTTGATAGGAAATATCGAGGTACTCACCCTCACAGACATCTAGCGTTGCACGATCTAGCGATTCCAATGCCAACGATATATTTCGCGGATCGGAAGTGGTTCCGTTAGCTTTTCTTTGTTCAAATATCGACATACGAGCCATAGCGTGGATTCCATCCCCCGCGTTGATCGCCTGTGCAGGTCCCCATGCCCACCAGATTGTCGGCCGTTTATTTCGCTCTGGGTTGGCGTTCTGGACGTCTTCGTGCACCAGTAGAAAGTTGTACAGCATTTCGACGGCAACGGCGTACGGCATCGCAGAAGCGCTGTCGACTTCGGCTGCCTTTGCAACACAGAGTACGAGTTGACCGTGAGAGCGATCTTGAATTGTCACCGGTTCTGGTTCGCCATTCTGATCAACCCAACCCAGGTGGTAGGCCATCATTTTGTACAGTGGGAGTTCCCGCGAATCGACGAAACGCTTTAGCGCTGACTCAAATTGGTCAGAATCGGCGGTAGTGAGCCCAGGGAGTACTCCCGTGAATAACAATCAAATTCTCCAAAATGTGCGCAAGCGATACTTCCGAATGGCAAAACGATTTGTTCGACCGAGACAAGGGTAAACGAGAGTCATTGGTTCACGACGAGATTGGCAATAACATTCTGTATCGAATCGGAACTAATGGCTCCTTCACGTATCAAGACTACTTTCTGGTTTTCAAGTGAAACGACGGTGCTCGGAGCAGAGCTGATACCGCAAAAAGCGTCGACGCAACCGGCGATATTATGTCCAAATATTTGATCGACGACCACCGCAGATTTTGTAGGTTCTCTTCCTGCGTGGTTACAACTAGTACCTGTAAGAGGCACGCCTGCAAGCTCAATTAATCGCCTCGCCACATCATGATTCGGTACTCTCACGCCTACCGTTCCTGTTCCCGCAGTCACAGCCTCAGGTACAACTTTAGATGCAGGCAACACTATCGTCAGTGGTCCGGGCCAAAACATAACAGCGAGCTTCTTGAGTGTTTCAGGAAAGTCTGAGCACAGCGTTTTCAGCATTGTCGAATCGCTTAAAAGCAACGGAACCGGAGTTCCTAGATCACGACCCTTCACTTCAAATACCCTTTCGACTGCGGTCGAATTTAGTCCGTTCGCGCCAAGGGCAAAGTAGGTATCAGTCGGGAACGATATTAGCTCCCCTGCCCGAATGGCATCGGCGGCTCGCTCAAGCCCCAATTTGTCAGGTGCAATTAGCATCAGACTATTTTAGCCTCCTTCAGATCTGGCGCACCGTAACCGATCTGTGGAATATATTTCGAAATAGACGGTGACTCGAACGACTGGGAGAGGTAGATTTATGAATCAGGCTTAACGGAATTGATCACACGGCTCCAAAGTGAGGCGCTACAGGTTGTCCTAAAAAGGCATTGAGCTAGCCTGTTCTGTCACAGCGATTAGGGAACTACGCCATGATCGAAAACCCAAATGATGATTCATCCCGTCGAGTGTCAACTTCAGATGATATTGAAGTAGGTACCTATCTGGAGATCGCTCAGGCCGATCGTCCGCATGGCAGCAAGCCACCGATAGACGAGAGGATGAAAACGATTGTCATCCTCGATTTCGGTTCTCAATACTCACGCCTTATTGCCCGTAGGGTCAGAGAGTCGAACACATACTGCGAAATTGTTCCCCACGACGCGAGCGACTCGATCCTAAAAGAGCAGGATGTCATCGGCATCATACTGTCGGGCGGTCCAAATAGTGTTTACGAAGCCAATGCTCCAATGGCTCCGATGTGGGTTTACGACGCAGGTGTCCCCGTTCTCGGAATATGCTACGGCATGCAGTTGATCGCCCATCAGCTTGGTGGCAAAGTAGAACCCGGGATTGAACGGGAATATGGTCACGCTGTGATCCACAAAGACGGTCAAGATAACGTCTTATTCGAAGGTCTCGATAACGAGATTCCTGTGTGGATGAGCCATGGTGATCGTATCGAATCACTGCCGCCTGGATTTCGAGCAATGGCATATTCCGAGAATTCGCCAACAGCGGCAATGGGTAACGAAGAAGGTACTTTCTTCGGAATTCAATTCCACCCGGAAGTAGCCCATACACCACAGGGCGAAGAGATATTACGCAATTTTGTATTTGGAGTATGTAAAGCAGCTGGTGACTGGACTCCTGCCAACTTCGTAAGCGATGCCATTGAACGAATCAAGGAGCGTGTCGGTGACGGCAAGGTAATCTGTGCGCTATCCGGTGGAGTGGACTCCACGGTCGCAGCCGCTCTTATTCACCGAGCAATCGGTGTTCGCCTGACATGTATTTTTGTCGACAACGGGCTTATGAGAAAAGGCGAGGCAGATCGAGTCCAGAATGTGTTCGCAAGCCAACTTGGTGTGAATCTCATATTCATCGACGGTACTGAGCGATTCTTGAACGCCCTCAAAGGTGTGACCGATCCTGAAGTCAAACGTAAGACCATCGGCGTTGAATTCATCAAGATTTTCGAGGAAGTCGCCATCGATATCGGCGAGGTTGATTACTTAGCGCAAGGCACTCTCTACCCTGATGTAATCGAAAGCACGAGTGCCGATTCGACGGCATCACACAAGATAAAAACCCATCACAATGTTGGTGGCCTGCCTGAACACATGAATTTAAAGCTGGTTGAACCTCTTCGGTACATGTTCAAAGATGAAGTTCGTAAGGCCGGAGCTGAGCTCGGATTGACTCCCCAAAGCGTCAACCGCCAACCGTTCCCTGGACCCGGTCTCGCTATTCGCATCATGGGTGAAGTTACATTCGAAAAACTCCAAATTCTTCGAGAGGTCGACTGGATCGTCATCGACGAAATCAAGAAAGATGGACTCTACGACAAACTTTGGCAGTCCTTTGCAGTACTCACCAACACTCAAACCGTTGGTGTCATGGGCGACCAGCGAACCTATCAGTACGTTGTAGCCATCCGAGCCGTTACTAGCGCCGACGCTATGACCGCTGATTGGGCGCGGCTCCCCTATGACACGCTTGCTAGGATTTCGAACCGAATCGTCAATGAAGTCGGCGAAGTGAACCGAGTGGTACTCGACATTACCAGTAAACCACCTGGAACAATTGAGTGGGAATAATTCAGCGCGGGTGAGGCGAACATTGTCGTATTGAATGACTGAGTGAGGTTTTGGTGAAGGTTCTATTAGTTGGTTCGGGCGGGCGAGAGCACGCGATGGCGTGGAAGCTCGCCCAAAGCACGAGAATTTCCGAATTGTTCATTGCTCCAGGTAATGCAGGCACCGCCGAACTCGGCACCAACGTAGATATCGGCGTCAGCGACCACATTGCGCTTGTGAAATATGCCGAAAACCACAAAATCGATCTCGTTGTGGTCGCTCCAGACAAACCGATCGTCGATGGATTATGCGATCAGCTTCGACATGCAGGTATTACCACATTCGGCCCTTCCTCAGCCGCCGCCAGAGTCGAAGGTTCTAAGATTTGGTCAAACGACTTGATGACCAAGTACAGAATCCCTACAGCAGAATCGGTTGCTTTTAACATTTCTGGCTTAGCTATGGAATACGGACGATCGAAACCGGAAGGCTCTCTTGTGGTCAAGGCCGATGGTCTCGCGGCAGGTAAAGGCGTGATTCTTCCTGAAACCTATGACGAGCTTGACTCAGCTATCGTCGGGATGCTGGATCATGGTGCATTCGGGAAATCGTCCTCCAGCATTTTGCTTGCAGAACGAATGACTGGACCCGAAACAAGTGTTTTTGCGTTTGTCGACGGAGAGCATGTGTCGGCTGAGATCGCCACATGCGATTACAAGCGTGCAGGTGAAGGGGACCTCGGCCTCAACACCGGAGGGATGGGCTCATACGGACCACCAGAGTTCTGGACTGCTGAACTCGCTGCGAAGGTACGCTGCGAAATTCTCGAACCCACAGCGCGGGCGTTAGTAAAAGAATATAGCTCGTTTTCAGGTGTGCTATATGCAGGTTTGATGATCACGAAATCGGGGCCTAAGGTGGTTGAGTTCAATTGCCGATTCGGAGATCCGGAAACTCAGATCTTGATGCCAATGCTTGAATCCGACCTGTTGGATGTTTGTCTCGCTGTGGCTGAAAATCGACTAGATGGTACTGATGTCAGGTGGTCAAATGAGCCTCACACATTTGTTGTCGCTGTATCGGATGGCTATCCAGGTTCTTATTCGACGGGCTTCGAGATAACCGGTATCTCCGCGGCCACAGAGTATGGCGTCGTATTCCACGCTGGAACAGCTAGGGACCTGAACAATAATCTTGTGACTTCAGGGGGGCGAGTGTTGGGTGTTGTTGCATCTGGATCAACCATTAGCAAATCCCGAAATGCAGCATACACAGGTATCGAACATATCTTTTTTGAGGGCATGCGATTTCGAAGAGATATAGCGGAACGCGCGATTCACGGCCGATCATGAGCAGCCTCAGCATCGTGTTCGATTTCGACGGTACGCTTGCCACGAATTTTGTTGGTGGGATGATGTTTCGCGGGTACGTACCCGAAGCAGAACCGGCCGTTGCGCGCGTTCGATTCGATTCGAAAGTTACTTCTCTTCGGGAGTACCAAGAGGAAGTGTTCGATCTTGTGACAGAATCGCCTGTGGAAATGTCAAAAAAAGCATCAGATGGTGCTTCTGTTCGGCCGTTAACCAAAGAGGTTTGTGAACGGGTCTGGAATGCTGGTGGATCTATTGCCGTGGCTTCGACGGGACTTGATTTCTATATTCGTCCGGTACTCGACAAAACAGGACTGAGCGAGATAAACGTTCACTGTGGCAAAGTCATCTATGAACCAACACAACTACCACCGTTTAGATACGATTATCCTTCGGCGGACGAAATGTGCAATGGCGACGGGGTTACTTGTAAGTCCAAGGTGATCAACAAGCTGAAAGACCAATCGGCTGGTGGCGAAGTAGTATTCGCAGGGGATGGCATAGGTTTAGATGCATGTGCCGCTGTAAACGCCGCTGACAAAGTATTTGCCAATGGTCGGCTACTGATTTTGGACCGGTACTTAACTATGTCGTGAACAAGACGACAGCAAATGGAGTTTTATAGAACAGTGATTCCAAGATATTCTCGGCCCGAAATGAGTGCCATATGGTCGGAAGATAACGCATTCGATCTGTGGCTGCAGGTAGAGATTGCTGCTAGCCAGGCATGGGCCGACGAAGGCGTTGTTCCCGCGGAAGACATGGCGAAGATTCGAAACGCCAAATTTGACCGTACTGCGTATGATCGCTGGTTCGAAGAAACCAAGCACGATATTGTTTCGTTCACACGCGCAGTTGGAGAGAGTCTCGGGCTTGAAAGTCGCTGGATTCACCACGGTCTTACCTCGAACGACGTAAAAGACACCGCTCTCAGTATGCAGATGGCGCAGTCTTGTGTTCTGCTCGATAGAGGGCTTGTTGAACTGCTCAATGCTCTACAACTTAGAGCATTGGAACACAAAAACACTCCATGCATCGGACGTTCTCACGGCATTCATGCCGAACCGATGAGCTTTGGGATGAAATTTGCCTTGTGGTTTTCTGAAATGAAACGAAATCGAGATCGCTTGACGGCAGTGCACAAACGTGTTGCTGTGGGAATGCTCTCCGGCCCTGTTGGTACGTTCGCCTCAGTTCCGCCAGTCATCGAAGAGTCCGTATGTAAACAACTCAATCTGGCTCCGGCTGAAATCTCGAATCAGGTCATTCAACGTGACCGTCACGCTGAGTATGTTCAAGTGCTGTCACTAATTGCGGCGACACTTGAAAAGATGGCAACCGAAATTCGAGGACTCCAACGTACTGAGGTACGTGAGGTTGAAGAACCGTTTGGTAAGCCGGGATATGTCACCAAAGGTTCATCATCTATGCCTCACAAGCGTAATCCCGAGCTATCAGAACGTATCTGCGGTCTTGCGAGGCTGATTCGAGGTCATTCGATCACAGCCCTCGAAAACGTCGCTCTCTGGCATGAAAGAGACATCTCACATTCGTCTGCCGAAAGAATGATCCTTCCTGATGCATCTCTCGCTCTTGATTACATGATGAGCCTAATGACGGGCATCATCTCCGATATGGTCGTCCATGAAGATCGGATGATGCAGAATTTAGAATCCACGCGTGGATTGGTCTTCTCGCCGCGGGTGATGTTACTACTTGTAGAACACGGAGTTGACCGCGACGATGCCTACGACGCGGTGCAGCGTAATTCGATGCGTTCATGGGACCAAGAACTCGATTTCCGAGAACTGATCAAAACTGATCCTATTGTTGCCGCTAAAGTGTCTTCTGAAGCTCTCGACAACTTGTTCGACTACAACTTCTACCTCGGGCACGTCGGTCATATTTATCACCGAGTCGGGATTTCGGAGGTCGCAATTGACTGATGCCGTATTCGAGACGAACCTACCAGGCTTGCTCTATCGAGGTAAGGTTCGAGACACGTACGAACTCGGTGATGATCGCCTCCTGATGATAGCGTCGGATCGCATCTCAGCATTTGACGTTGTTATGGATCAACCTGTTCCCGGCAAGGGTGTAATCCTGACTCAAATGTCTTCGTTTTGGTTCGACATAATCGGTCATGTTATGCCGAATCACGTGATAGCCACCGTAAGCGATGAAACTGCAATGGTAGATGTCGAACGCACTGGAGCTCTTGTCGATCTATCGCCTGAGATCGCACGTAGATCAATGGTGATCAAAAAGGCTAAGCGGATTGATATTGAGTGTGTGGTACGGAACTACATCGCTGGTTCAGCATGGGCAGAATATGAAGCATCAGGAACTATGAATGGTGATCCGCTCCCCGTGGGGATGAAGGCTGCCGACCGATTCTCTGAACCGGTCTTTACTCCGTCAACAAAGGCGGTGTCAGGGCATGACATGCCGTTGACGCCGAATGAGGCCAAAGATCTCGTCGGTATAGATATGCACCGAGTATTGGAAGACAAAAGCATCGAGGTTTTTCAGGTAGCACACGACTTCGCTGCCGCTCGGGGTATGATTCTAGTAGACACCAAATTTGAGTTCGGATTCGTAGATGATGAACTAACAATCATAGATGAAGTGCTTACCCCCGACTCGAGCCGGTATTGGGATGTAAATGACTGGGCTCCGGGAAATTTCCCGCCAGCATTCGATAAACAATTTTTACGAGCATGGCTTATTGACTCTGATTGGAACCGAGAACCACCTCCGCCTACATTGCCAAACGAGATAATTGAGCAGACTCAAGAAAGATATCTGGAGTCTTACCGGCGACTCTCTGGCAAGTCACTGATACTGTAGATAGCTGTTGAAATTACTGACTCACATCTTGTGTAACTAATGGGATCGCATGGCAGAAACAAAGCGTAAAGCAACAACACGTCCGGAAAGCCGTCGTGGCGTAACAAAAGGGCAAATACGAGAGGAACGGCGCGGTCGAGCTCGCTCACGGCAACGTAGGAAGCGTTCGCTTCTCATGTTTGGCGGAATTCTTTTCGCTATTGTGTTTATTGCCGCACTTGTCGTACGTCCAAGCACGTCTCCTGGTAACTCTGGTGAACGCGGCGTGAACACGGGTGGGCACATTGCTCTCGATCCCGATGACGGACGTGGTCATATTGATGGCAATACGCCTTACTCAGACACCTATTCGGTAGTCCCTGCCACTTCCGGTGCTCATTGGGCTGGCTCAACCACTCCGTTCGGCTTGCCTTCTCCAGCTCGCTGGGGAAGTTATGACTCAGTACTCCCAGATGAAATTCTGATTCATAACCTCGAACACGGGGGAATTGGTTTCCACTACGACTGCCCTGAAGAATGCCCTGAAATCGTCAAAGCACTCGATGACATCATTCCCAGTAGTCCTTCTCAGTACATCATGTCGCCGTACCCTGGATTACCGAGCAAGATTGCGATCACCGGTTGGCGGCACCACTTGTATCTAGATGAAGTGGATGAAGTAGAGATCCGTCGTTTCATCGATGAGTATCAGGATCGCGCACCCGAGAGCGCCCCACAAAATCAGTACTAGGAATTCTTGGATTTTCACTCGACTGATGTGAAGCTGAGAACGGAAAACAACGAATGTTACTCGCAAAGGTTCATGTATCGCTAAAGCCAACGGTTAATGACCCGCAGGGTCTGACGATCGCACGCGCTCTTGGACGTCTTGGGTTCGATTCGGTCGACTCGGTACGCGCTGGCAAGTACTTCGAAGTCAAGATCGAAGGCAATGATCGGGCGACCGCTGAATCTGAAGTGAAGTTGATGTGCGAGAAACTGCTCGCTAACCCCGTGATCGAAACGTTCATCTACGAACTGGAGACCATTTAGAATACGCAGTTCGTGGTGGGGCAACCTAGTCGGTTAACGTACCCTTCGTGCTAGGGATGCCGTCAGGATTCCGTTGGTCGATCTGTGAAGCGTCCCGGAGTGCGCGTGCAAACGCCTTAAATGATGATTCGATTACGTGGTGCTCGTTCTGCCCTGCCAGCACACGTATGTGCAGGCAGAACCTACCTTCGACGGCCATAGCCTCAAAGAAGTGCCGCGCCATGTCAGCCGGGAATTCACCCACGTTGTTGTTACTTGCCATATTGATGACAGCGTAGCCACGACCTGAAAGATCGATCACTGCTTGAGTCAATGCTTCGTCCAACGGACAAGTCCGGTCGGCCATTCGCACGATCCCCTTACGGTCGCCGAGCGCTTGATCGATTGCCCGTCCTAAGACGATCGCTGTATCTTCGACGATGTGGTGAGATCCTGTCTCGATATCGCCATTGGCTTCTACTTTTAAATCAATCAAACCGTGCTTGGCGATCTGATTCAGCATGTGTTTCAAGAAGCCGATTGGCGTAGCGACTTCCACTTGGCCAGTTCCATCAAGGTTGACGGTAACGGCTATTCTGCTTTCGCCAGTCTCGCGAACAATAGTTGCGACGCGAGCTTTGTTTTCTGACATGCCTGTGCCTTTGATCTCACAATATTGCAGCCTACGTTTAGACGCCAACCTCGATGTTAACTGGCAAACCATGTACTAAACAATGCTTTTGAGTGCGGCGATTAGCCGGTCTGTCTGCTCTGGGGTACCTGCACTGATTCTTAGAGAATTGTCGAGAATACTCTGCGGAAATCTCCGAACGAAAATCCCATGTTTGGCGAGCTCCTCGTACGCTTCTTCAGCGGTGCGTCTATCGAATCGACAAAGCAAGAAATTACCCTTAGAAGGGTAATAGGAGATTCCGTCCAAGCCATCGATCACGACTTCGACTCGCTTACGCTGCTCAATCAGACTGTAAACACGTTGAAGCAGTTCATCTTTATGCTCCAATGCAGCCAATACAGCAGCCTCTCCGGCGATGTTAATGTTGTAAGGCTGCTTGATGTCCAGAAGGTGCTGAATCAATCTAGCTGAAGCAATCGCATACCCTACCCTCAGGCCGGCTATTCCAGCCCATTTACTGAACGATCTGAGGATCACGAGATTTTCGTACTCTTCAAGCAAATGGCAAAGCGTGCTGCCTGCGAATTCGTAATAGGTCTCGTCAACACAAACAACTACACCAGTTTCGAGCAGCGCACGAGCATCGGACTCGGTGAGTAGATTCCCTGTTGGGTTATTTGGCGAGGCAAGGAAAACGATTCGAGCCTTGTCATCAATGGCATCTAACATTGCAGGAATGTCTATGTCCCACGTCTCATTACGGGGTACAGAGACGATTAAAGCATCGGCCATCCGAGCTGAAAAAGCGTACATGCCGAACGTTGGCTCGCAGTCGAGTACTTTCTGGCCACGCTCGACGAACAGGCGCATCAACAAATCGATGATTTCATCCCCGCCAGCGCCGGCAATGATTCTCTCAGCTGGCTGTTCAGTGTAATCACTCAACGCACTACGTAATTTTCGCTGCTGAGTATCGGGGTAAAGATGCAAATCAAGCCCGGTCAGAGCCTCAGCCACCTTGTCGAAGGCACCGTATGGGTTTTCGTTGGCATTGAGACGAATGACATCCTCAGCCTTAATTCCAGCATTACGAGCAAGCTCTACCGATGGGTCGACACCATGGTATGAAGCGATATTGGCCATGTGCGGCCGCATTAGGTCTTCGAGTTTTGACATGTTGAGGAATTCTGACGTATTCGTGAGCTATTCGCCAATTATGCGGCGACGTCTGTATTCGGATGCAGTGGCGTGACCATGTAGACCTTCAAGTTTTGCAAGAAGTTCAGCGTCTTTCGAAAGCTTCAAAAATGTATTGTCGTCGAATGTAAGTACTGGCGTGATGCGAACGAAATTTCGAGTTGATAATGCAGATGAGAATCTGGCGGTTCCTGCGGTTGGCATCACGTGAGAAGGCCCAGCGATATAGTCCGCCATAACCTCTGCCGACCACTCACCAACAAATAGACCTCCAGCATTGATCACTTTGTTGACCAACTCCTTGGCATCTGCAGTCAATATGCACAGGTGCTCAGGTGCAGCCGCATTCGCAACTTCGATCGCTTCGGCAGTGGTGTTCACTACCACCGCAATGCCCCGATTCAAGAACGCCGCCTTCGCTATATTGCTTCTCGGAAGCTCTTCAAGCTGACGTTCTATTTCGATTTCCGTCTTGACAATGATTTCCTCAGAAAGTGCAACTAGAATTGGCATTGCAACCGTGTCGTGCTCGGCCTGAGCGATCAAATCGGAAGCCGTGAATATCGGATCCGCTGATTCATCGGCGATAACGAGGGTTTCGGTCGGACCGTAAAGGCCATCAATTCCGACATCACCATATACGAGCTTTTTGGCCGCTGTCACCCATGCGCTGCCGGGACCGCAAATCATATCGACTGATGGAATCGTTTCGGTCCCGTACGCGAGTGCGGCGATGGCTTGAGCTCCGCCGAGTCTGAAGACACGTGAGGCTCCAGCGATCTTGGCAGCAGCAAGAATCGCAGGGTGAGGCATAGAATCACCTGGAGCAGGAGTTGCGACGATGATCTCTTCAACACCCGCTACTTTCGCAGGGACGACCGTCATGATCACGGTCGACGCAAGCGGTGCGGTTCCTCCGGGGACGTACGCTGCAACTGCACCAATCGGAGTAACTCTCTCGCCGAACTTGCCAGTGTCATCGCTCCAGCTTTTCGGTAAACCACGACTCTGAAACTGTCGAACGCGTTCTGCTGCTCGTTCCAATGCAGCGATTGACGCTGGCTCAAGATTTGCCAGTGCTGAATCAATCTCTGATTTCGGAACTTCGAAGGAATCGGGCGATGATCCGTCGAGCGCTGTGTTTATGCGTGCTATTCCAGCATCGCCTTCATTACGGACAATATCTATGACGCGTGAGGCGAACTCGATAGGCGAAATCTTATCAGTGAATAGACCACGGCCATCAGAAAGAACGGTCTCTAAGGGCATCTTTCGTTCCCGCTTGAAGTACTCGATTCCGGCCGCAACACCAATGACTCGCTTCACGACTCATCGTCCGATTCTCTGAACGGTTTCAGATTTTCGATAAGCCGATCGTAGGAGTCGCATCTGTCTCGATACATGTACTGTACATCGTTGGCTGTAATGCCGACTCCGCCCAATTCCCGAAAGTAACTCACGACGTCCGGCAGATCGGATTTCCTTACCAGAACTTGAACTGTAAACCAGTTGCTCTCTTTTCCAGCGTGAACGGCTGAAATAGTTGGTCCGTCTAGGCCTCCAAGTTCACGACGTTTCATGACTTGGCGTGCTACTTCGTCCTCAGATTCACCTTGGATATCACCAGTAACACGCTGATATTCTCGAGAGCGAAGGCTTGCTTCGATTTTCTCAAGTATCTGTCTGGCGTAAGACAGTTTTTCAGAGTCGTTAGCAAGTGCTCGCCCGTTCCCAACGATCACTGACTGGGATTCAATCACAGTGCCATCGACCAAAATTCGTAAACCATTCTCGCGAAGGGTTGTACCAGTAGCAGTGATGTCAGCGATGATGTCGGCGTATCCCATAACAGGCGCCGCTTCGAGCCCCCCGGAAACGTTAATCAGTGAGACGTAATTTACGCCGTTCATGTTCAAATATCGCTTCACGAGCCGAGGGTATTTTGAAGCAATTCGAAGATCGTGACCTTTTGCGCGGAATTCCAGAGCGATATCGGCGAGATCGGCCATACTGGTCACGTCAAGCCATGAATTTGGCACGGCAATTACAAGTTTTGCTGCGCCAAATCCAAGACCGTCGTATAGCACCACGGTGTCACCAGTCTCTAAGCGTGACTCATGGTATCGATCAAGCCCTACAACTCCGATATCGGCACTACCACCATCAATCTCAATTGTTATGTCTGATTGTCGCTGGAACAATATATCGACGCCAGGTAGTGCAGGTATATCGGCTGTGTAGCGACGTGAATTGGCCCGCCGAACTGCTAGCCCGCAGTCCGAAAAAAGTGACAAAGTACCATCGAATAATGCGCCGGTTGATGGTAGCGCAAAGCGAAGATTACTCATCATCCACCCTGCCCTTCACTTGAAGTTTTCAAGTATTGAAAATTTATGGCAGCTCGTTTTCCGGATGCTCGAAGCTCACGTGCCTTCTTGACTGCAGAAGATATCGATCCTTCGTCAGATAGTGAAACTACGACTATATCGTCCTTCCAGTCATCAACCTCCCCACGGGCTTCAATCACGGAGTCCAGATTGTAGGCAAAACCTAGCGAAGGCACGTCACGGTCGTACCCGAGCGCTCGTGTGAGACCATCGTAACGACCACCGCCACCTAGTGTTTCACCCTGATCGTCATCGACGTAAATGTCGAAAAGCATGCCAGTGTAATAAGCGATACCACGGGCGATACCGAAGTCGACACTCATTCGATCTTTAGGAACGCCTTCGATTTCGGCAGATTTAATCACTTCGCTCAAATTTGATATCAAAGACTCGGAAACGCCTGCTGCTGACAGAACTTTGGCGCTGGCAGAAAGGGCCTGGGCAGTAGGTCCACTAACTCTAGATAACTTGGATAGCATCTCCAAAGCTCTTTTGAAATCACTGGGGTTGTCTGCCTGAGACATTTTGCGCGCTAGTCGAGCGATGATGTCTTCTGGTGTGCGCACTCCGGTATTCTTGCCGATCTGCACACCGATTCCCTCAACCATGACTTGTTTTATGGTTGAGGCAATCCGCTCACGATCAACTTCAGCTTGGGCATCGTCAACTACGGCATCGGATATAAATCCAAGGGAAACAGCTTCTTCCAAAACTTCTTCAAGTTGATTGTTTTTCAACCGGGCGATGTTATTGATAAGAAATAGTTTGGCGCGCTCAGAGAGATTGAACTCAGTGAGTGCAGAGACTACAACGCCGACGTGACCAATCACAACACGCGCACCGCCGAGTCCTATGGCATTGAGACCCTCAAGTGCCATGGCAATGACTTCACCGTCTGCTGATGGAGCAGGGGCGCCGATTAGCTCGGCACCGAGTTGGCTGAACTGGCGAGTTTTGCTGCCGTCTTCGTTTTCAGGATTTGCGTACCTGAACACCGGACCGTCGTACATCGCACGAATTGGCTCCGTCATCTGCCCACTGTCTGCGGCCAGTCTCAGGATCGCCGACGTGAATTCGGGGCGTAGGCTGACTTCTAGTCCGCCAGGTTCTGAGAATCCGTATAGTCGCGATGAAAGAGCCCCGCCTGATTTGCGGATATAAAGCTCTGTGTGCTCAAGTATCGGTGTCTCGGCGCGATTATATCCACGGAGTCCGAAAACTCCGCGCAAGGTAATCGACGCGACATCTCGGGCTGCTAGCTCTTTTGGACCGATGTCCTGCATGTTGGGGAGCCGTCGTATGGGCTCGAATTGTGAGGTCATGTTGCTTGATAAGTATGAGCGACATCGTAGGCATTTTTCGAGTGCGAGCAACCAATTCTAATCGAGTTTGCCTGAACTGCCATATTCATGGGATCGTTAACCGTGAAATTGACGAGTTTACGGACACTGAAATATGGATAGTCAGAGCGTGGCACGGGTTGAGACCATTGAGTGAAACAGAATGCAAAGTCGCTGTGGTTATTGATTTCAGTTCGGCACTTTAGCGCTGGCAAATTACCGAGCAAAAACTTTTCGTGGCCCGTAACAAAATTGTTCTTGATGGAAATACTCTGGTTTATCATGGGGAGGATGGGGCAAGTAGCGAATTATCCGACTTTAACGTGATGCACGCAGGTACTCCTGAAAGAGCACAAGAATGGGCTGAACAGCGTACCCGAGCCTAGCTGAGAGTTCGATTGCACAGTTCCGTTCATGGGGGGGGGGGGGGGCGCAGGGGGTAAAT
>JABMNN010000100.1 GCA_013204545.1 Chloroflexota bacterium
CACCTGTCGTATACCGGATCTTCGTGCAAATTTCTAACTTTTCGCTGAGTGATGAAGATTGTGACGATCATAATCAGCATTATTGCCGGGCCGATCATCATCCCAGCCCGTAGACCAATTACGGTCGCCAGCGTACCTGTCCAAAGCCCACCCAGTATCCCTACGCTCTGAGAAATGGCGAATACGCCCATAACGCGCCCTCGGATATCTTCAGGAACACGTAATTGCACCGCTACCAATGCCGAAATGTTGAACAAACCATTTCCAAAATGAGCGAGTGCGGCTAGTGGCATTGCTAACCCCAATGACGGCGAATTCGACACAACAAACATGATCGCCGAGAACGACATTGCTCCTGCCAATATCAACCAGCCTAGATGCCGACCGGGGGATAAGCGACCAGCAAGCATGATGCCGCTGAATGCACCGATGCCAGCCGACGAAAACATGAAGCCGACTTCTCTCTTACCGCCATTGAACAATTCAACGTATGCTGGAAGCATTCCTATCCATCCGAAAACCATCAGCATGTTGGAAAAAGACAGAACTAACAGAACCAACATCACACGATGATGCTTGATATAGCCAATACCTGTACCGAGATCACGTAGAACGCTTTTCTGGACCACTGTGCGACCTCTACGAGGTAGCACAAGCGTTGCGACAAACATAGCGAACCAACCCAACGACGCTATGAAAAAGCCGAACGGTGTACCGAACGCCGCCATGAGCAATCCGCCAACTGTAGGTGCCACGACGGATGCTGATGCCATAAGTGATCCATTGATCGTGATCGCGCTCTTCATCGCCGACTTTGGCACGAGTGAGGGGAAGTATGCCTGTCGAGACGGCTGATCGGCACCTGACACCAATCCTGAGAATATGGCTATCGAAAATATATGCCAGGGCTGGACTGTTTCGGTTATATCCAGCACCCCGAGCAACACAAACAGCACTGCACCTATCAGCGATGATCCACCGAGTAAGAATTTCGCCTCATATCTATCGGCAAAAACCCCGCCAAATATGTTCACCAGCATCATAGGAATCGCAGTAGCTGCCGCAACACCACCAAGACTGAGCGGCGAGCCGGTCAAATCCCACATCAGCAAACCCTGAGCAACGGCGCCAAGTCGCAATGCGTTCATTGCGAGAACCGTTCCGCCAAAGTAAATCCGGAACGGTTTGAACGATAAAGCGCTTGTGTGACGTTCCAGTTTGTCGGTATTAGCGGTCTTCACATCCGGTGAAATAACAGAATCTGAGTGAGACGAGTCTGAGTTGGTCACGAATCGCTCAGTTGCATGCCATTCAAATTTCTAATAATCGGCTGAGTGACGCCTACGATCACGAAAATGGAGAGCAAAATCGCGGCACCAACGAAAACAGCAATTCGTTCATCGTAAATTGATGCAAGCACCCCGCCCATTAAACCTCCCAGCGGAATGAGGCTGAATGTGATCGTGTAGACGCCCATCACCCTTCCTCTCATACGTTCCGGCACACGTAGCTGCAACACTGTCATTGCTACGACGAAATAGATCGTGTTTGCCAGTCCAGCGATGTACAAGAACACCAGTGCCATGAGGAAATTAGGTGCAAACGCGAACGCCATGATTGCTACGGTGAATGTCAACGATCCGCCCAGCATTATGTAGCCGACTTTCGGATGATTTCGAATTCTTCCAACTACCAGCGTGCCGGTTAGTGCACCCAGTCCTATGGTCGAAAACATCGTCCCATATCCAGCCGAGCCTACGTCGAATCGCTGGACGAAAAATGGCATCAGCTGCATATACTGCATGCCGAAGAAGTGAGTGACATATGTGAGACTGATGAGCAGTACGAAATCGCGCCTAGAAAGAACGAATTTCACTCCTTCGACCATATCTTGAACCACATTGCGCGTTTTGTCTGGAGGTGGCGATTTCACTCGTAGCGAGATCATCACCAGAAGCATGCTCACCCAACCAAGCACCCCGACGAAGAAGACAGATTCTGTTCCGCCGTATCTGATCAAGAATCCACCGGCAATCGGTGTGACAAGACGACTGAACTGCCACATCACTGACCCAAGTGCTACCGCACTCATCATCTGGCTTCGGTGGATCAGTAACGGGAAGTACGAGCTTCGGACTGGACCGTCGAAACCCATCACTAGACCTTGAACCGAAGCGATAGCCACCACGTGCCAGATTTTAATCGTGTCCGTCGAATCGAGAATAGCCAGAAGTAGCAACAATAGAGACGAGGCTGCCGAGACCGACATTATTAGTTTGCGACGATCAACCCGGTCGGCAAGAACGCCGCCGAACAAGTTAACGAGGATCGTCGGAATAGCTGTCGCTGCACCGAGAAACCCGACCGCCAATGGAGAGCCGCCAAGTTTGTCGACAATGAGCCAGCCCTGAGCCATAGTTGCGATTTGAATCGCACCAACGGAACCGAGCGAACCTAACCAGTAGCGGCGATACTGAGGATTGCTTAGTGCTCCAAGTTTCAAGGCGAGATTCGCCCGAAATCCCACTGGGACGGGTTGTTCCGATTTAGTTGTCAAACTTGGCTAGAAATCATTTCTGATCATGACCGAACGCTAGAAAACGATGATCCTACGCTCCAACAATGCTTATTAGTGTGACGAAATTAACCCGCCTTATTCGACAGTGACAGTCTTAGCAAGATTCCTTGGTTTATCAGGGTCACGACCGAGGGCTAAGGCAGTACGGTAAGCAAGTAATTGCATCGGAATTAGCGTCATGAACGGTTGAAGAAGCTCATGGCATTTAGGAACGTAAATCACGTGATCGGCAACACGTTCGATCATGACATCGCCTTCAGTAGCGATTGCTGCCACCTCACCGCCACGAGCTTTCACTTCGCTGATATTCGACAACATTTTTTCGTACAGATCGTTCTGGGGGGCCGAAACGACAGTCGCCATGTTTGGTCCAAGAAGGGCGTTTACACCATGTTTCATTTCACCGGCAGGGTAGCCTTCAGCGTGAATGTAGGCGAGCTCTTTCATCTTGAGAGCGCCTTCGAAAGCTATCGGCAACTGCGCTCCTCGACCGAGATACAGAAGGTCATCGAATTTCGATAGTCGCTCTGCGAGGGCAGTTATTTGACCGATTAATCCCAGAGCGGTAGCGACCAACGAGGGCAGTTCAGCGATTGATTCAACGATACTTCTGACAGCCGTAGTACCAATCACACCCCTCGTTTCAGCAAGAACCGCCGCCAGTTGCAAGAGCGTCGTCATACTGGCAATCAAGGTCTTGGTCGAAGCTACTCCAATCTCCTGACCAGCTCGAATAGGCAGGGTGAAATCTGCGATCCTTGAAGCTTGAGAACCTTCTAACTCCAGAACTACGGCTTGCGGAGAACCTGCGCGCCTTGCATGCTCCATAGCTGCCAATGTATCTGCGGTTTCCCCCGATTGAGTCACAGCAATTACAAGGGTTTTCGGCCCAATCACGGGATTTCTGTATCGCAGTTCTGACGAGTTTTCAGCAGCTGCTGGTATTCGCGCAAGTGACTCAATTACCGATGCCCCGAACATTCCAGCGTGAAGTGATGTTCCCATTCCGGTCAGAATAACGCGGTCTATTGATCGGATTTGTTCGGATGTCAACGTCACCTCAGGAAGTGAAATTGTTCCTGCAGCGAAGTCAACCCGGCCGCGCATTGCACTCTGAATTGCATCAGGTTGCTCAGCGATCTCTTTCGACATGAAGTGCGGATGATTACCCTTTTGAGCCGCCTCAAAGTTTTGAGCAGTGATGATTGGTTCACGTTCGATTGACAAGCCCTCAAGATCGAACAAGCGAATTGCGCCTTTTTCGATCTCGACTACCTCACCAGGTTCCAAATAGATCACTTCCGTTGTGTAGGGAAGTAGAGCGATTGTGTCGGATGCCATCACCGCTGCATCGGCATTCTTCCCAACCACGATTCCACCAGCATTGCCGACTCTAAGTCCGACTACTATGTTGGGCTCAGCAGCGGACACAGCGACAATGGCCGTATTACCTTTGATTCGACTCGCTGCGCCTATGACCGCTTCTCGAAGGCTGCTGCCAGATGCAACACTCTTTCCTACGAGGTGAGCCAGCACTTCTGAATCGGTTTCGGATAGAAATTCAATTCCTGAATCGACAAGCTCGTCTTTGAGTTCAAGGAAATTTTCTATGATTCCGTTGTGGGCAATGGAAACTACGCCATTACTAGAGGAGTGAGGGTGAGAATTTTGCTGATTGACTTGACCATGAGTTGCCCATCGGGTGTGCCCAATACCAACAACACCCGAAAGCTGCCCATCACCAACAGTCACGGCAAGATTTTCGAGTGACGCTTTGTGATCGCCACGTTTCACGGTCTGAATAACGCCAGAAGCATCAATCACAGAAATTCCCGCTGAGTCGTACCCGCGATACTCGACTGACCGGAGCCCTTCGATCAGAAGCGGAACTGCGTTTTCAGATCCTGCATATGCAAAAATTCCACACACTTAGGCAGATTCCTCGCTTGTCGACCAAACGTACTCGGACGTCTGGATCATATTGATGCCACATTTATCAGAATATTCGCCTCGCTGGTCATGCGGAAGCATTTTGGCGATGCGAACCATAATCTCCGCAGTCACATCCGCTGTTTTTTTTCTTGACGCACGCCCTTCTGAGCCGGAAACAACGAACGGTTCACCAATTTTCAAACCCAGAGTCGCAGTCGGTTTGAGAACTTTTAACGGGTTTTGGAGATTCTCCGACCCAGTAAGAGCGAATGGAATAATCGGCACACCTGTCAACATCGCAATATGTGCAAGACCAGATTGACCAATCAGTAGACCACCAGTTTTGCTTCGTGTCCCTTCAGGAAACACGATAGCTATTCGGTGTTCACTTAATAATTGACGGGTGATCCAGTTAAGAGCCCTAACATCCGTGCTTCGGCGATCCACTGGATACGCCCCATAACCTCGCATCAGTGCTGAACCTAGACGGAACTTGAATAACTCTTTTTTCGCCAAGAAAACCGGCGGACGAGGTAGAGCGGCAGCCACGATCGCCGGATCGAGATTCGAAAGATGGTTCGATGCAACAAGTAGTGGACCTGAATCGGGTATGTTCTCCTGTCCCTCGATTTTGAAATCTGAGAACAACTTCAGTGTGGTTTTGAACCCTGCGTTACAAGCCGGGAACAGCCACTGGGCCATTAAATAACATCCTTCGCGAGTTCGACCAAGTGACTCACCACTTCGTTCAACGTTATATCGTCAGTATCAATTATCCGAGCATCATCAGCGGGTTTTAGTGGAGAATCTGACCGAGAAGAATCCGCTAGATCGCGCTGTTCCAAAGATTGAAGGATAGCTGCCAACTCAATAGCTGTGCCTTCTGCAACAAAGTCACGATGTCGACGAATAGCGCGAGTTCGTGCAGAAGCTGTCAGGTATATCTTCAGCGGTGCATCAGGAATAACGACGGTTCCAATGTCACGACCTACCATCACAATCTCGCCTCCATCAGCTAATTTACGCTGTTCGGCGACCAATATTTCCCTAACTCTTCCTACGGCAGAAACAGCAGAAACCGAGTCATCGACTGCCGGAGAATGAAGATGCCGCGTGATGTCCTCACCGTTCACAATGATCAGGTTGTCACCAGATTCATCGTCTGAGACAGAGAAATTCATCGACTTAACAGCCGCGGCAACGGCGTTGGCATCATGGACATCAACTCCGTTCTGGATGGCATTCCAAGTTGCAGCACGGTACATAAGACCTGTATCTAGGAACCGATATCCGATCTGCCTCGCGAGTAACCTGCCAACCGAAGATTTACCCGATACAGCGGGGCCATCGATAGCTATCGTTGGGCGGGTAGAACCTGTTTCAGACAATCGATCTCCGTTCATTTTTCATGCGATCATTACCTATATTTCGCCACATTCGCATCGAATCAACTCAGAGTAGGGTAATAGTCTGCTGCTAGAATCCCGATCACTCGACGTATACGCGTTATCAATATTTCTGTAACGTTTCGCCTATACCATCGTGTAATTGAGCTGATGAACTCATCTGCTGATAGTGGAGAATTTCGAAAATGAACGTTCTAGATTGGGTGTTAGTCGTAGCTTTCGCCATAACTGCCCTTTGGGGATATAAGACAGGGCTGGTTACCGCCGTCCTCAACGCCGTTGCGATCTATGTTGCCATGTTCTTGAGTGGACTGTTCGCTGGACGCGTGCTTTCGCTCATCTGGGACGGAGTTGAAAGCGAGGCACTTTCAACGGCTATAGGCTACGTCATCATATTTGTTGCAGTGTTCATCGCTAGCCGTATAGTCGGTTCCCTCATCAAAAAAGCCCTCACGATCACTTTTATGGGATGGGTCGACAGCCTCGGCGGGATCGTGATCGGACTCGTCGCTGGTGTACTTATCTCTGGCGGAATAATGACCGTTGTCGCCCGCTACTCATTCGTTGAGGATGAAGCCAGTGCCGATGTAACAGCAACCGACGTTCTGACGGATGGCATCGAAGGTATTAAGGACAAAATCACAGGCAATACGATCACATTTGCCAAGAATCTCGGTCGAGACAAAGGGCGAACGCTATTGGTTGAATCGACAATCGTTCCTTCGCTGATAAATCTCCGAAGCTTCGTTAGCGCATACGCACCTGAAGAGTTCGGCAGAGCACTAGAAACCCTTGAACAAGCGATAGACGAACAGCAATAGTGTTGCCTTATTCACCTTTGAAACCTGAACAGGCGAAGTAGTCGTTTCATAAGCAACCAGTAAGTTACTCAACCTGAGGTCACGCTAGTAAGACCGCAACCGGTAATCCACATGAGCGAAAGCACTCGAGCGCCCGTACTGGTGCTCAATCAGAACTACCAGCCGCTCAACATCTGCGACATTCGCAGGGCGGTGAAGCTTGTGGGTAAAGGGAAGGCGGAATCGGTTCAAGACACGGGTGAATATGTTCACACGTTCAACGATATTTTTGACAGGCCGGACGTGATACGCCTCATCAGCATGGTGAATCGCCCGCTGCAGCGCCGGAAGATGTCACGCAATGAGATTTTTTCTCGCGATAAATTTTCCTGCCAGTACTGCGGTTCAAAAGCCAGTGATTTGACTATCGACCACGTTACCCCTCGTTGCAAAGGCGGTGAGTTTACGTGGACGAACGTAGTAAGCGCGTGCAAGACTTGCAACCATCGAAAGGCGGCTCAGACGCCTCAGGAAGCAGGAATGAGGCTGCGTAACAACCCCTACGAGCCTCGACCCAATCCATACTCTTTCCTCAAGTTTGAGTTTTTCAAGAAGACTTGGTTACCATTCGTGCCATGGATGGTTCCCGAATCAAATCCGTCTTCCGGCCAATTTGCAATGGCGGTAGCAGTGGCGGGCGACTAGGGCAGTTTGTATCTTCGGACGAATTCCCACTATCCGCCAAATTTTTGTCCCGAACTTGCCACTAGGATATTGATCGCTTGCGCTACCAATTACTCCCAACCGAGTAGCGACGATATCCACACTGGCTTGCGCCATTGTTTGGCGTACGGGATCTTCTACTCGTCGGTTGAATCGACGTTAAGTGACGGTACCTTCGCCGGATCCGCCCACGGCAGATCGAGCATCAAGACATCGAGTGTCAATTGCGGAACTGCATTTGCTTCCAGGGCTGTCTGCGCATTCTGAATCGAAGTGACAGCAGCAGAAATTTGCGCCTCATTCAATTGGCTCGCGATCTCTGACAGCAATTCTGTCCACTCAATATTCGTCATATAGTCGTTCAGCTTGTGACGAATCATCGCAACGTCCCGCCACCACTCCAGCCAGCGTTGCATTTCCACCAGCACAGCATCTCGATCACGCCAGAACTGCCCGCCAGTTTGTCGTGCGTACCTGAAACGTTCTTCGATGTTGCCTGTAACGATCTCGGCGAACCTGAGCACAGCCTGATTATGACCGTCAACTATCGTCGAGTCGTTGAGTGCGTCTATCGCCCATCCAGGACACCCCCGAGCAAGCCTTGAAAGTGATAGCGCTTGCGACTCATCAGCATGAAATCGTTCAATCAACTCAGATTCGATCACAGCCGACGCGACTGGTCTGAGGTCTATCCGCTGACACCGCGAAACGACAGTCTCTGGCAATGCATTTTCGCTAAGAGCAGTAAGAATGATCATCACACCATTAGCCGGCTCTTCGAGGGTTTTCAGAAGAGTGTTCGAGGCCTCGATAGTCATCCTTTGGGCATCATCGATGATGAATACCTTACTCAAACCTTCGAACGGCGTTGTCGCTGACTCTCGAATCATTTCACGTATGTGATCGATTGAAATCTTCTGACGCCCTCGTGACCTGCCATCTTGATCATCACCAGCGGACGCCTTAGAGTCCTTATCAAGTTCTGTGTCAACGTTGATCACGCGAACGTCGGAATGGATGCCTCTGCGAATACGATCTGCCTGATGCGAAGTAGAAAGATCAATATGTTCCGCCTCGCCAAACATGTCAAACGCCGGTTCTGTGTTGACCATGCAGGCGATATCAAGCGCCAACGTGCGTTTGCCAACTTTATCGGGGCCTGTGATCAGATAGGCGTGTGCCAATCGACCGGTTTCTGACGACTTCGAAAGAAGCCGCGTTGCGCCCAGATGCCCGAATGTCGTCCATCCAATAACTGGTGGACGATTGATTGCGTGTGAAGCTGAATCAATCAAGATCAAGGCTCGATGCGAGTAGATCGGCATAGGTTTCACGACGGCGAATCAAACGTGATTTTCCTTCGTTCACCATCACGACGGCCGGGCGAGTTTGCATGTTGTAATTGCTTGCCATCATCAGGCAGTACGCACCTGATGCAGGGAGAGCCAATAGCTCACCAGTTTCTGGATCTGGAAGATCAACGTCGCGTGCGAGCACATCACCTGATTCGCAGAACTTTCCGGCAACCGTAACAGTCTGGTTTCTAGTTGCAGTCGGTCGATCTACCGGTACTACCGCATACTCCGAACCGTAGAGTGCAGGACGTATATTGTCGCCCATTCCGCCATCGACGCTGACGTATGTGCGAACGTTTGGAATAGTTTTAATTCCGCCGACGGTGTACACAGCGACCCCAGATCTTCCCACTATTGCGCGCCCTGGCTCGACTGAAACCATCGGTTCGTCGAGTCCGTACATATCGCAGCCTTTTCGAATCGCATCTGAGATCACTTTGGCATAATCGCTCATCGATGGTGGAAGTTTGTCGGATACATATCCGATAGCAAATCCACCACCAGGGCTAAATCGCTTTAGTTCGAGACCGTATTTATCTCGCATGCTCGCAGCAAACTGCAATACGTAATCGATTGCTTCTGAATACGGTTCTAACTCGAAAATAGGCGAACCTAAGTGAAAATGAAGACCGACAACATCTAGAGACTCTTGAGCTATCGCCTGCTCAACTGCGACTTCGGCATCGCCAGTTTCGATCGAAAACCCAAATTTTGAATCCAGAATTCCTGTAGATGTGAGCATGTGAGTGTGCGGATCAATGCTTGGCGACAACCTGAGCATAACCTTCTGCTTCACCCCGAGCTCGGAGGCAACCTCGTTCAACAGGTCGATCTCTGCGAACGAATCGAGCGTGATTAGGCCGATTCCGTAACGAATCGCTTCGACAAGCTCTTCACGCCCCTTGTTGTTGCCATGAAAGTTCATACGCTCAGGCGGAAAGTTCGAAGCTACCGCCACGGCGAGTTCACCACCGGTCACGACATCCATATCGAGACCTTCCTCTTCGACGATCTTGGAGACCGCAGGATTTGCGAAGGCTTTTGAGGAATACTCGATATGGGTGTTTGGGTACTCCGCAGTGAAGCTACCAACAAAATCTCGACACACTTCCCTAAGAGTCGCTTCATCATAGATGTACAGTGGGCTGCCATATTCTTCAACAAGATCTCGCACGTCGCATCCACCAATTGCAAGGCGACCAGCGGTGCTGATATCTGCTGTAATCGGGAGTATTTCGGTTTCAGGAATTTTGGACATTAGGAATTTCTGATCAGGTGGGACGTCTGCTCCGGGCAGATGTTAGACGAGTTACCCGCGGAGCGGAACCTTTGAGAATCGAATATTCAATTGTCGTTCCCTCGTTTAGGAACGTCAATTTGAATTGGCGTTTACTATATGGCGATTAATTGCATCCAAAATTCATCGTTGAGAGCCAAACTGACCAAGCACAGCAATCAAATACCTGAAGTGCTTGATCTGCATCGAGGGGATATGTATTTATTCCCGTTGTTATGGCACGATTCAAAAGCTATGAGTAACAAACCTGTACGGCTAACTGAACTGGCATCCTGCGCCGGTTGAGCTGGAAAGCTCAGCGCGAGTGAACTTGCCCAGGTTTTGGGCAAGCTGCCAAAACCGACCATCACCGATCCAAACGTGCTGGTTGGAACCGAAACTGGAGATGACGCTGCCATCTACCGGATAAATGATCGCGTCGCTCTCGTTCTTACAACTGATTTCTTTGCACCGATCGTCGATGACCCATTTGACTACGGCCAGATCGCCGCTGCAAACGCTCTCAGCGATATCTATGCAGTAGGCGGAACCCCGATTACAGCACTAAATATAGCCGCGTTCCCTCGCGACCTCGGCACTGATGTAATCGCCAAGATTCTCGAAGGTGGTCAGAGCAAGGCAGAAGAAGCAGGAATTCTAATCATCGGTGGGCACACCATAGATGACAAAGAGCCTAAATATGGTCTCGCAGTCACAGGTATCGTCGTTCCCGGTGAACAAATCACCAACGCAAATGCTCAACCCGGCGATGTGCTTATCCTGACGAAAGCAATAGGTTCGGGTGTGATCACGACAGCAGGCAAGGCAGGAACCGCTCCACAAGCGTCGATTACGGCTGCTGTTAAATCAATGGCGACACTAAATAAGGGTGCAGCGATTGCGATGATAGAGGTTGGAGTGAACTCCGCTACCGATGTGACGGGGTTCGGTCTACTGGGTCACTTGACTCAGATGATGAAGGCCAGCGGGGTCTCGGCGACCTTGAACTGGTCTGATATTCCGCTACTGCCCGGTACGCTCGAACTTGCCCATGCAGGGGCTGTCTCTGGTGGCACACGCAGGAACATGGATTCTCTCGAAGGCAGTGTCGTTCTTGGTGAAGGTATAACCGAGTTCGAATTTATGGTTCTCGCCGATGCTCAAACTTCTGGTGGAATGCTTATTTCGGTTTCTGAAGATCGATCTGATGCCCTTGTAAAGAGTTTAGTTGATAACCGTACGCTTTACAGTAAGGTAATCGGTCGTGTTAGTGGCGGTGGCACGCCGGGCATGGTAACGATCCAGAAGTAGCTACTCGGTCGAATCCCAGATAAGAGAGCGCTGTGTGTCTTCCATTTCTGCCAGCACATCTTCACCTGCAACTTCCTCTGCCCGCAGAACGTGATCGCGCAAGTTAATTGTTGCTTTTCGCAGGGCAGTTTCGGCATCGATTCCAGCGGCGTTTACTTGCCTAGCCACTGCCATCAGATACTCTCCCGCTCGCTTTTCAGCGTCTTCGAGCGATTCGCCGTCTATCGATCCAAATGCCAATGGCATTGCGTGCTGCTCAGGCCAAGGCAGACCAGATCGCATCACGCGTCGTTGAACCGACGATGAGTACGCCAATGCAGGCATCGCAGAAGGCAACGAAGCAACTATCGACCTCTTTCTGCCCGACTCTGCACGCTTCAGCGCCTCCCACCGGTCGATTACCTGCTCTGAATCGGTCGCTACATCCTCGTCGCCGAAAACATGCGGATGCCTATGGATCAGTTTCTCTCGAACAGTGTTACATATTGAGGCAGCATCGAAATTATCTTCACGACGAGCCATGTCGGCGTGGAAGATGATTTGGGTGATGATGTCTCCCAATTCTTCCTCAAGACTCTTGGGATCGCCTGAATCGATGGCCTCAAGTGCTTCGTATGTCTCTTCGAGCAGATTGGGGCGGAGTGAAACGTGAGTTTGCTCGGCATCCCACGGACAACCTCCAGGATCTCTCAGCAACTCCACAGTCGCTGTCAGCTCGGCAAATGCCTCTCCGGCCGCTTTGGCGTGTTCGCTAAGTGAACTCAAAGGTTCCTCCGTCTGGTACGCGCACTTTTTGAATTATTGCCACGTATCCTAACTGTGATGCCAACAAATTCGCAGCAAAAAACCACCAGAAGCCGATCAGGTTCTCACAAAGCCAATGGGCACAAGCTCCCGCTAGTTGGAGCCGCTCTATTTGCGCTGGTGTTGCCGCTGTTTCTGATTCTTTTCAACACAAGCTACATCACGAATAGTGAATGGCTGTACGACTACGGCTGGTGGCGAAACGACATCCCAAATCGAACGGGTCTTCCCGTCGATCAGTTGAATCGTGGAGCAGATCAGATCAAGGAATACTTCAATAACGATGAGGAATTCCTTGATCTACTGGTGGAGTACGGAGGGAAAGACGTTTCGCTCTATAAAGAGCGTGAAGTGCTCCATATGGTCGATGTGAAGACGTTGATGCAAAGCGTGTTCGCAATAGCTCGCTGGTCGGGAATCGTGCTCCTGTTCTTACTTGCGCTAGGACTTATCACCCTGAAACAGGATGTTTTTACTTTATTGCTCAGATCGCTCAAGTGGTCGGCAATAGGCACAGGGGCATTCATAGTTGTGTTCGGCGGTACGGCAGTTATAGATTTCGGCTGGTTATTCACGCAGTTCCATTTCTTGAGCTTCGCTAACGATCTTTGGCTGCTAGATCCGTACAACGACTACCTGATCATAATGTTCCCACAACAGTTCTTTTTCGAGGCGACACTGTTCATCGGGCTACTAACGATTATTGATTTCGGGCTGATCACAGCAGTTTTTAGGTTAGCGCGTAAACGCCTAGGCTAGGTCGCCTCAGCCAATAGCAGTGTTAGCTGGTTAGGGAATATAACCATTCATTGACGATTGTCGGCAGTTCAATGATTGAGTCGATCTCGAAATTCGGCGTAGTTTCAGTCAGAATTGGCGAATCAATGCCACCACGCACCCACACCGTCGACATTCCAACAGCTGCCGCACCTGCTACGTCAGTATGAATGTTGTCGCCAACGTGTAGTGCCCTTACCGCGTTGATTTTCAAACCAGCCATTGTCGTTTCGAAAATCGTTGAATCCGGCTTGGCTATTGTCTGTTCATTTGAGAACGCAAGAAAATCAAAACGGTCTAGTATTCCGACCTGTTGAAACCACTCCTTGTACATCTCCGGACTCGTAAGGCCAGTGTTCGAAATCAACCCGATTTTCAGACCTTGGCTCGAAAGTTCGTTTAACACCTCCAGCGTTCCATCGAGAAGGATTGGGGGTGCTTCGATAAATGTCATGTCGATCATTTTCCCAATCAACAGGATTGTTTCAGTGCCGACTTTTTGCTCAATTCCCGGAGCAAGCCGTTCGATCAATTTTGAAACCCACGCTTCGTAAGGAGCATCGAAGCCGTGATCGTGCCCTGCAGTAATCTCCTCTGAAAGCTCCTTAAAACCTTGATTGACGATTTCGATGTCAACCTTCCTACCAAGGCGATTCAATTCACGATGTGTGTACTCGGTTCGCCTCTTGCGACGCTCAAGTGAATTGGAGGAACCATCAGTTTCGAATATCAGTGTTTGCCAGAGATCAAACGTTACCGCAGCATTTTGAGGACTTGGCGAATCGGGCACCCTAGTACTGAACCATACTGAACACATCGATTCCGTCAGGCAGCAGTTCACGTCCGCTCAAGAATGTCAGTTCGACTAGGAAAGCAATCGACACGACATTTGCTCCGAGCGAACCGAGTAATTTTGCGCCCGCCGCTGCTGTACCGCCCGTGGCAAGCAGATCGTCGATGATTGCCACGTTCTGTCCCTGAGCAACTGCCAAGGTGCTTGCCTCGAGCCGAGCCGATCCGTATTCGAGAGCGTAATCGGTTCCAACTACTGGAGGAGGAAGCTTTCCAGCTTTCCTCAGCGGTACGAAAGGCACGTCCAGCATGGCGGCAATGGGTGCCCCGAATATGAAGCCTCGTGCATCTATCGCTGCAATAACTTGAGTCTGCTTCGTATTCAGATACTCGGACATTGTTTCAGTGATGTGCAGCATCGCTCTCGGGTCGGCCATAATCGGCGTCAGGTCACGAAAAAGTATGCCAGCGAAAGGATAGTCAGGAACATCACGAATCAACGATTTCAGATCCAATTAACACCACCAGAACGTCTATTGAGCGGATAACTCTTCACATTCTAGTCGAGCCCAATAGGCAAATTTGCTCACCGTTTCGGGTCAACCACGCAATTTTCGGTCTCTGGGTAACAAAATCGCTCCAAGCGAATCAGAATATGTTTGTGGCGTGAAGTCGTTCTAGCGCATTGCCACGAAATATCTTGGGCTCGTAACGATGTATTACGTGCTTAATCATACGTTAGATCAGTCATTTTCTGCTTTAGGCACCGGCTCAATGCTAAAATTCACCCTCGCTGATCGAGATTTCGCAATCGGTGATATGTCTTATGTGAAGACACCGTCTGCAAATACAAAAAAGGGCACTCCGATCTATCTATCGCGCCTTTCCTTAACTGGTTTCAGGAACCACACAAATACAGAGCTTGAACTGCGTCCAGGACTCACTTTGTTCCAAGGCCAAAATGGACACGGTAAAAGCAATCTACTCGAAGCCGCCTACATGCTGGCAATAGCGAAATCTACGCGCTCGTCACAGGAGCGAGATTTAGTGAACTGGTCGCTCGGCGAAACTGGCGGACACATGCAAGTGCTCGGAGTCGGTAGAGAAGGCGACACGACCATCCAGGCGCAGATCGATGTTGACGTAACCGCATCTTCGACTCCGAACGGTAGTACCGGATTTCGTAAAGGCCTCCGAATTAACGGAATCAAACGATCGGCAATTGATTTCGTCGGAAATTTGAACATCGTTTTCTTCGAAGCCGACGATCTTGAGATCATTCATGGAGCACCGGGAAGGCGACGCCGTTACCTCGACATCCTGATATCACAGTCGGACCCTGCGTATCTAAAGTCACTCGCCAGATATGGACAAGTGGTGACCCAACGAAACCAGCTACTCCGACGCATTCGTGACGGTGTTTCCGAAGAGAATGAACTTGTATTCTGGGACGAACGGCTTGCATACGAAGGCTCTCGAGTGACAGATTCTCGCCGTCGATCCGTTGATGGACTGAACCAGCATGCCGTTCCAGCCCATCGCGATCTTACAAACGGCGACAAACTCGAACTCGAGTATCGACCTCGCATCACTGCCTCATCAGCAGATCGACCCAGCTTGCGTACCATGACTGTCGAAATGATTGAGCAAGAGATCAATCGAGCTCTTCCGGGATTACGTAGGCGCGAAATCGCTCAGGCCGTAACTGTAATCGGTCCACATCGAGACGACCTGGAAATTCGCTTGAACGACAACTCTGCAGGGAATTTTGCCTCTCGAGGGCAGTCCAGAACAATCGCTCTTTCCCTGAAACTTGCTGAAGCGGTATTTATCAAAAGTTCGACAGGGCGAACTCCGGTACTCGCTCTCGATGACATTCTCTCCGAGCTCGATCCTGAGCGACGGCGACTCGTACTAGAAGCGGCGACGCAGCACGAACAAGTTTTGCTCACCTCTACAGAACTCGGCATCGTCCCCAAAGAGTTCCTCGATTCTGC
>JABMNN010000101.1 GCA_013204545.1 Chloroflexota bacterium
AAACCGGGAACACTGTCCAGACAACCGGAACCACCTCTCAATGCCCACCTTTGAATCATGTGAAGCGTTACGTCGACGGCGGATGATCACCGCGATAACAGCGATCACCGTGACGGCTTCTATTGCAAAGCTTATTGCTGTGCCAAACCACGCCATTCGTCGTCACCCCCGACCGATAAATCTTCCAAGCGACTTCTTCAGAGATTCCTCTTGTAGTTCCTCGTCATGCATCACACCATCGAGAAGCGAGTCATACGGAGAAGTTTCTGTACTGACCGCTGGAGTAACGGTGAACAGGATTGTGTCATCGGTTCCTGCCGCCTTCGAGCGCAACGCCTGTTCGATAACCTCTTTGACGGTGTACATGGCATGCGGGGAGAGAACGATTCCTTCAGATCGGGTGAACATCAGTCCAGCGCTGTACGACTCGATCTGACCATGTGCAACAGCCTCTACGTATTTCTCGCGATACAACGATGAAACGATCGGAGCCACTCCGTGGTATCTCATAGCACCAGCGAGTACACCGGGCGGAGCGTATTCCCGACCAAGCGTATACATCGGAACCTGTGGCATTAACCCCGCAGCATCTGCCGATTCTTCGGTATAAACACCGCGTGTAAGGCTCGGAGACGAAGATTCCTCAACCGCTATAAATCGAGTATTTCGACCCTGAATACGAGCGGGAACAAACGGTGCAATTAAACCACCAAAATGTGAGCCAGCGCCGATAGAGCCGATCACGTGATCGGGAGCTTCATTGACCGCAGCAAGTTGTCGCTGGGCTTCGAGTCCAACAATTGTCTGATGAATCAGAGTATTGCCCATCAGGGTAGGAATCGCAAACTTTACATCAGGGTTCAGGGTTGCCTCTTCATATGCCTCTGCCAATGCCGTTGCTATTGACCCCGAATCGGGGCCGTATTTCTTCAGTTGAAATGCGCCTGACCGAGTGTTCTCTGATGGGCTTGCTTGCACGTCGACTCCCCAGACTCGCCCATACGCATCGCCCCACGCACGGTCTGAGCCAAGCTTTCGTACGCTATATATCCGGCACTCTAGTCCAAACAATGAAGCCGCATGACCGAGAGCGCTAATCCAAACGCCACCCGCTCCACCGCTAACTATTCCCTTAGCCCCGGCCTGCTTTGTGTAGAACGCCTGCGGAATGGCAGTATTCGACTCATACGAACCGCTTGGGCTTCCACCCTCGACTTTGTAGAACAGCTTTGCGGTGGTTCCTAATTCCTTTTCTAGCGCGACCGCTCGGAACATCGGAGTAGGTCGCCACTGCAGATAGGCCTGTTTTACTTCCTTCGGGATGTTGAACGTACGACTTTTCGCATTGAGTTCTTGCTCAATGATCTGGCGTGGGAATAACGGTGCGAGTTCTTGGGCAGTGATAGGAAAGCCCGATGGAGACATCATCGGCGGAACTCGGAACGGCAGATCAGCTTCAACGTTATACCAACGAGATGGCATTTCTCGCGGGCTCAACGTAATTCGGTTGCCAGTGATTGTTGCCATTCTCGAACGTGTCCTTAATAAACGATCATGAGATCTGACAACGAAGGTTACAGCGAGCGGCCCTACTACCGCTGGGCGGAACGGGACATCTTTGTTTCAGCGAAATTTCCCACAATTCAATGCCCTTACCCTCAATCCATGTATAGGGAATGAACTGAAAGAGTTTTCTGGGCGACAGTACAATCCGACCGAGCGTTCGCGCCTGTACGCCGTATACGCTCAGTTGTGTTGCCAACCAAATATCAAGCGTGGAAATACATGAATCGTCGAGTTCTTCAAATCCCGAACCGCGTTATCTTGATTCTTGCCATGTCGTTGACATTAGTAACCGTCATCGCCTGTGGCGGAGGTCAGGATAAGATCGGTCCTCAAGGACAATTAGGTCCTCAAGGCAAACCAGGAGTAACAGGTCCAGCAGGTTCAACGGGACTCCAAGGATTCCCGGGAGTTGCAGGCCCTGAAGGTCCACAAGGGACAATCGGGCAGAGGGGCAACGACGGTAAATCAGGTATTCTCGCGATTGGCTCAGGCCTAACGACTTCAGGTTCGATCGAAGAGGACGTTGCTTCGGTTGATTTCGCGAGTACGGGCGAAGAGAACACCGTTGCGAGAAGCGATCATAACCACGATGCCGACTACTACACTGCAGCCGAATTAGCTTCCGGCACGGCAGATGTAGCGTGGTCTTCACTGACTGGTGTTCCAGGGGATCTGAGTTCAGGAGGGACGGCATCATCGGTTGAATGGGTCAATATCCAGAACCGGCCAGCGGGGTTGGATGATGGCGATGATGGTGCTGCCGCTGTGAATTGGAACGATATTTTGAATCGACCAGCCGAACTCAACACGACGCTAGGCAGTATGAGTTGTGGATCGACAGAGATAGCCATCTTTAACGGTTCAACTTGGGTGTGCGGTGATGCCGGACCTTCCGTGGGTGACTACGCCATTTCGAGTCAATCTTGCGGTGCAGGACTCGTAGCGGTGGGAGTAGACGCGACCGGAAATCTTGTTTGCACCACACTATTGGCCAATGATTCAGTTCCGTTCCAACGAGGCAAGCATCTGGTTACAACACTCGCTACAGGCCCCGGAGATGCCGGACTGTGGAATTCCGTAACTATTGGCGATGATGGTCTGCCGATAATCGCGTACGAATCTAACGAATCACTCTATCTCGCTCAATGCGACAACGTCGCATGTACAGCATCCACTCCCTCGGTAGTGGAATTCACCGGTATTGGCGACCTCCACGCCTCAGTAATCATAGGCACCGACGGACTACCGCTGATTTCCTATCGAAATTCGGTTAGTTCTGATTTTAAAATTGCGCATTGCCAAACCGTTGCGTGTGCGACAAGCACAAAAACAACAATAGAAACCACAGGCAACGTTGGAGCCTATTCGGCACTGGTAATCGGCACAGACGGCCTCGGCATTGCCAGCTACTACGACGATACCAATGACAATTTGAAAGTGGCTCACTGCAACAACACTGCCTGTACTTCAGCTAACCTCACGATAATTGACGAAACAGGTGATGTAGGTCAGTACACGTCAATCGCCATCGGGGCAGATGGTTTTCCAATCATCAGCTACTACGATGTGAGCAATGCTGATCTGAAGGTTGCACATTGTTCAACTATCACCTGTTCAGCAAAGACAATCGAAACAATAGATTCCGCTGGTGATGTAGGAAAGAAAACATCAATAGTTATCGGAATCGACGGACGAGCGTTGATCGGTTACTTCGATGCCACAAGCAATGATCTGAAAACTGCGCACTGCTCGAATGTATCTTGCTCAATTTCAACTACCTCTTCGGCTGTAACCAACGGCGGAGTTGGTGATTGGAATTCGATAACGATCGGGATCGACGGTCGGGCGATAGTTAGTTACTACGATTCGTTTAATGGCTCACTGGAGGTTGCTCATTGCGATGACCTCATCTGTTCTAGCGCCACAGCTGTGGATGTGGACTCCTCGGCGCTCGTTGGTCAGCACACCTCGATAACCATTGGGTCCGATGGACTACCGCTTGTGTTCTATCACGATGTGACATCCCGAAACCTAAAAGCCGTTCATTGCTCGAACAGCTTCTGTCTTCCAAATGTACGAAATCGATAACAGCACTCCCCAAAAATATCAGATCTCAGATCAAGTACTCGAAATAACTGGCTTTTCTCCTTGGTTGTCGCTTGTTCCTTCAAGGAATCTATTTTGGCTCTGACTATTAAAGAATTCCGGCCAAGCGATCTGGAAGTAATTCTCGATATCGAAGAAAACGACAACTACGGCAATTTCCCAGTTCAAGTTTTTGAAACGCAAAGTGAACCACGTTCATTTTCGGTGATCACCATCCGAATATCCCCGAAAATGACTAACCGCACACCGTCGTCGGTTGGCGCTCAGAAGCAGGCGGTACTCGTTCCGATGCCACCGTTGTCATAGTGGGGTGTTCTGGTTCTGGTCAAGCATTGATGACCTACAGTGGCGCCCAAGGAATCAGGCTTGGGCCATCGTCTTCAACGTATCCTTGGGCACTTGGTTCTGGCGATCAAATTCGCGAACCATACCTGCTATTAGGCGGCTCTAATCAATTAGTTTTTTCATAATCACACCGACCGTAAATTCTGAGGTCCCCGTAATTGGCTCGGTGAACTGTTGACACTCGAAAATCACTCGTGATAGTTTTCACTTGCGCCTATTTTGAAGGGCAGGCGCTATTCGCTTACGTTTGCCTGTGGTCCTTCTTGTTTTGACTAAATCGGGAGCTCTGCAAGTAGAGTATGGATCCGAAACCGTTAACGACGGCTGAATGGGCTGAAGTCGGCACTGCACTCAAGTTCCTGTGGCTTGCTTTAGGTTTTGCGATAATCGCAGGACCTTCACTCCTCACAGCACATGCGATCATCCCATCTGTAGTCGACACTAAAACTATCGCTGCAAAATGGTCACGATTCCGAGCGCCCCTTTATGTCATTGGCATCATTTGCGTGATTGGCATTTTCTCATCATTGTTCATGGCATCTGAGAACACTGATTTCCTGCATCGCATTTATTCACGGTGGTGGCAGTAAACACTGCCTCCATCCCTACGTTAGTAGTTAGCTTCGGCTGGCTTGGACTAGAAAGAACGCTTGGCGTCGGAAAACGATAACTCGAAATCCAAATCGTCATCTTTACCTAAGATGCTCGTACCGGTGCTGGCCATTGGCGGCCTCGGTGTAGTCGCAGTTATAGGTGTAGTCGCAGCGTTCGTCATAACGGGCTGGATCGGACAACCGGTTCCTGTACTCGGGTTTGAACAGACTTTTGATCAACCGATCAATTTCCCACACACTGTCCACGCTTCACTGAAGCAACTTGACCGGATTGCGGCAGATGGTCAGACGATGGAAGGTCTTGGCCTTGACTGCACGTTCTGCCACCGGACTGTCACTACGCAGGCTAATGCAGGCGTCCCTCCAGTAGGCTTCTGCGTAGCCTGTCATCAGGTGATCGGTGCTGAAGACAATGTCGAGCTAGCAATTTTGCGTGATGCCGCTGACATTGTTGGCGATGATGGACCATCACCAGTCAACTGGAAGCGTGTTCACCGTCTTCCTGACCACGTGCGTTTTGTTCATGAGCCGCACATTCGATATCTCACAGCTAACCCATCAGTAGTCACGAATTCAACTGACGGTGTTACTGAAGGTCCATCTGGAGTCTGTTCGACCTGTCACGGCAACGTCGCAGCAATGCAACAGGTCGAACAGGTCGAGTCCCTCAAAATGGGACAATGTGTTGATTGCCACCGTGACAACGGGGCGCCGACAGATTGTGCAGCTTGTCACTACTAGGCCTTTTAGGATCAATTTTAGAAACGTATTTATATGGGTTTCGCCCAGTCGCTCATAATCAAACTGCGACACCAGGAACAGCACTGACCAGATGAAGCTAAATCGACGAGAATTCCTAGCGCTTACCGGTAAAACGGCTGCCGGGGCTGTGATATTCGCAGCCTGTGGGCTACCTGAGCGCGAGTTAATTGTTCAGAGCCCTGTTGACCTGCCGGAAGATTTGGTACGAGGTGAAGATGCTTGGTACGCCACCTCAATGGGAGATTTCTCAAATGGTGATGGTGTACTTGTTCGAGTAATGCAGGGACGCGCCAAGAAGATCGAAGGCAACCCTGACCACCCGGTAAACCGTGGCAAGGCAAGTGCTCGATACGATTCTGTTCTTCAGCTTCTGTACCACCCAGACCGAATTAGCGAGCCAATGGTTCGCTATTCAAAATCTGGAAATCTTGTCGCTGCCAATTGGGATCAAGCAAGCACACGATTCAAGGAAGCCTTATCAAAGGCTGATGGTGCGCTGACAATCGTAACCAATCCCATTCGAGGCCACCTCGGAGCCGTTGCTACCAATTTCGCTGCGCAGTACAACGGCAAGCACATGGCTTTCGACCCCGTAGAGCAGGGAGTGCTCCATGGCGCAGTAAAGTCGGTACTCGGTCAAGACCAACTCCCGACATTTGATATCTCGAACGCCCAAACAGTACTTTCATTTGGTGCCGACTGGCTCGGAACGTGGGGATCGCCAACACAGTTCGGTGTCAAATACGGAGAGTTCAGGGAACAGCAGGATCGTGGATATCTGATTCACGCCGAACCACGTATGTCTATTACGGCAGCAGCAGCCGATCTGTGGCTGGCTCCGATTCCGGGTACAGAAGGCGATCTCGCTCTTGGTATAGCGTCAGTAATCATTGAAAATGGCATGGTTAGCCCCCAGAACGTTGCAGCATTCGAAGCAGCAGTTCCCGGCGGTGTAAGCAGTTATCAGTTAGCCGAGGTTGCAAGCCGAACAGGTATTTCAGCTGACCGTATAGAGAAAGCGGCCACTCATTTTGCTGAGCACACCCCATCAGTCGCCTTCGGTGGTGGTTCGGCTGGTGCGCACACTAATGGCAGCTTCAACCTCGGAGCCATCTACGCGCTAAACGTATTGGTTGGTGCAGTAGACGCGAAGGGCGGCGTCACATCAAACCCAGGCTCGGCCTTCGACGACGTTCCCGCATCAGCGACTGGTGCTTCGTTTGAAGCATGGGAAGCGGAGTTGGCAGAATGGCGAGCAGGTAACGTCGAAACGGTCATCATCCGTGGTGCTGACATAGTTCACGGAATGCCCAACTCGGTAAAAATACGAGAAGCTCTCGAGCATGTGCCGAATGTTATTGCTTTCGGTGCGATTCACGACGACACAATGGACTTCGCTGACCTCGTACTTCCGGAACAGACGTTCCTAGAAGCATGGGGCACCGAGATTCCAGAGCCAGGTCCTGGCTATCAGGTTGTTGGAACGCAGCAGCCAGTTGTAGGGCCAACGATTACAAGAGACGAGTCCGGACTGATCAGCGATGCTCGTGGATTTGGTGACACATTGTTGTCCATGTCAGACGGTTCTTACGGATCGAGCATGGAAAGACTCGTCAAGGACGCACTTTCGGATTTACATGACACCGGTCGTGGTTCGGTTTCTGCTTCATCCTCATCGCTCTTCATCAACGGAACATTACAGCGTGGCGGTTGGTGGGACATCAGTACGAGCGGTTCAAGCAACGTTGGCAAAGTAAACGTTAAAGAGCGCAACGCTAGTTACTCAGACACTGGTTCACTTGGAACCGGCGATGATTTTCACCTTGTTCCTTTCCATTCAAACTCATTGTTCGATGGTCGGCTTGCTGCCACCCCTTGGGCGCAGCAAACGCCCGACCCTATTTCATCGGTTTCATGGTCGACATGGGCGGAGATCAACAGTATTCAGGCTGACGAACTCGGAATCAATGAGGGCGACGTATTACGGATTCGTTCAACCTCAGGTGAGATCGAAGCCCTCGCATACCCACACCCTGGTGTTCGCCCTGGAGTGATCGGCATCCCTATGGGGCAAGGTCATCACAAGAGTGGTCGATACGCTGAGGATAGAGGTTCAAATGTGTTTTCTATTCTCGCTGATGAGAAAGATTCCGAGACCGGTGCTCTTGCATGGGCCGCAACTCGGGTACGAGTTCAACGTGCTGGTCGCCGAGTGAAGGTTCCAAAGTTCGAAGGTAATGTAGTGGCTCGACCTGTTGAGCCAGGTGTACCAGTTCTGGTTGTTGGTATTAGTGAAACTGCTGAAGAAGCTCAGGAAGCTAACCACCACCTGTATCAGAAACAGTTCCTCGGCGAAGGCAAGGAGTCTGGTAGCGATGAGTAATATGCAGGACCAGCGCCTAGAGGCAATAGCCCAATGACAACAGCAGAATTCGGAACCCATAACTGGGGCATGGTTGTCGATATCGACAAGTGCATCGGTTGCAACGCATGTGTAATTGCCTGCCAAGCAGAGAATAATATTCCTATCAACACTCAGGATCGCGTCGAGCGAGCTCGTTCGATTTCTTGGATTCGTGTTGAACGATATTGGGAAGGTGACTTCCCCGACGCAAAAGCGCGGTTCATACCGATCATGTGTCAGCACTGTGAGAACGCCCCGTGTGAGCCTGTTTGCCCGGTTTATGCCACTTACCACAATTCCGAAGGCATGAACATTCAGGTGTACAACCGATGCGTAGGTACTCGATACTGCGCTAACGGTTGCCCTTACATTGTTCGATTTTTCAACTACTGGGAGCCAGTGTGGCCGGAGTCTCTTCGCAACCACCTCAACCCTGATGTAACAGTTCGAAGCCGTGGAATCATGGAGAAGTGCAGCTTCTGTGTGCACCGAATTCGCCATGAATCACGCAAGGCTCGAAGCGAAGGTCACGAGATCTTGGATGGCGCAGTTCAAACTGCATGTTCATCGGCTTGCCCGACCAGTGCGTTAAACTTCGGGAACTTCAATGATCCGAATAGCAAGGTGTCGAAGATGAGGGGAGATAAGCGCCATTACACGCTTCTCGACCAGTTCGGAACCGACCCCAACGTTATCTACTTAGCGAAGATCGATGCCGACAAGAAGGTCGGCGCAGGAGAAGCTGCAACGCATGGCTAGTGAAGCTGTAGCACACGAGTCTGAGCATCATGCACCGCCACCACAGGTGGCTGCTGATGTGATCGCACAAGAACTTATCGCAACCACTACCGGTGCGACTGGTCGGTTCAAGGCGTGGGCTTGGATCCTAGGCATTCTTTCGATCGCCGGCATCGTTGCACTTATTGTGAAATTCATAGATCAAGGTGATGACAGCACCAAATGGGGCTACGTCGCCGCTATGGTCTCATTCCTGCTATCACTAGCCGGTGGTGCGCCAATGGTCGCTATGGCTCCGGTCATGGCAAAAGCAAACTGGGTACGACCGATTACTCGTATTGCTTCTCTGTTCTCATTCGCTGGCGTGGCGACCCTGATAATGCTCATCCCATTGGTCGCTATTCTGCCTCCACTTGTGACTGAGGGTGCTAGGCGTCGAACTGTCTGGTTCATGGCACCGGATTACTCACCACACTTCTGGACGACTCTCGGGTTAGTACTGCTTCTGGTCACCGGCATCATGTTGTTCTACTCAGCTGCATTGCCTGACTTCGCTTCTATGAGAGATCACTCGACTGGTTGGCGTCAACGTTTGGGTAAGCGTCTTGCTCGCGGATGGGTTGGTACTGACGCCCAATGGCGAACACTGCGTATGCGTATCGGTATGTTTGGAACCTTTTACTTTTTTATACTCGTATTTGTGAACTTCTTGATCTCGACAGATTTCGGTCAGAGCATGGTTCCTGGATGGCGTGATGCTATCTTCCCGATGTATCACACAGTCTCCGGTTTTCAAGCTGGCGTAGCTGGTGTGGTAATTGCTCTCTACTTCTCACGCAAGTACATGAAGCTAGAGAAGTACGTCCACATGGACGCATTTTGGTCACTAGGTCGACTGTTGTTTGCTCTGACCCTCTTGTGGATTTACTTCTTCTACTCATCATTCATCGTGTTCTGGTACGGCAGGTCGGAAAACGACATCGCCACCCTTGACTTACTAATCAAGGGGCCGATGATGCCAGTATTCATAGCTGCGATGTTACTGATCTGGTTCGTTCCATGGTGGATCCTTATATGGAACAAAGTTCGCCGTGGAACCGGTGCAATGGTCGTTGGGTCATTCATCATTCTCATCGGGCTACTCTTGGATCGTATTCGTACATTTGTTCCTGCGTGGTCAGTTCCACCAGACCAGATTCACGAGAAGTGGCTTAAGGTCATTCCTGATGCATACTGGCCTAGTATCTTTGACGTATTGATCATGGTTGGAGGGATTTCTCTCGTCGCTTTGATCGTAATGCTGATGACGCGTGTAATCCCGGTTCTGTCGGTATGGCAAGTTCAGGAATTCAACCTTCTTTCGAAACCAATCAAATACATTCGAGGCCACGCTACGCTGGTCGCGAAACCAGACTAATTTCAGCAGCGATTCTGCCTAAATCTGCAAAGATTTGACGTACAAGTACAGGTAACTGACTAACAGATGCAACAGCGACGAGAACTAGATCAGGTCTACACAAACCGAAAGCTCCTAAACGGTCAGCTAGACACGCCCAAGTGGTGGGCTCCTACTGTCACCATTTTGGGGATTGTGGTTGTGCTCGGTTTGATCGTTATCGCGGTGATGATCAACAAGGGTCTAGGTATGACAGGACTAGCACGTCCGGTTTACTGGGGCTTGTTCATCACGACCTTCGTTTTCTGGGTTGGTATATCTCACGCTGGAATTATGATTTCCGCCATTCTTCGTCTTACTCAGGCTGAATGGCGTCGGCCGGTTACGAGAGCTGCTGAATTGCTTACGGTGTTCTCGCTCCTGACAGCTCTTGTATTCCCGTTAATTCACGCTGGACGTCCATGGCGAATTGCTTACTGGATCATGCCGTACGACCTTGCTCGTGGTATTTATCCGAATATCAGGTCGCCACTCAACATGGACCCGGTCGCAATTAGCACATACCTGACAGGTTCAACCCTATTCCTATACATCGCATTGCTACCTGATCTCGGAAACCTTCGTGACCGAACTACCGGGTGGAAGAACGCTATGTACACCGTGCTCGCATTGGGCTGGAGAGGTAACCCTCGACAGTGGAAGATGCAAACGGTTGGTGGAATCCTTCTTTCCGCGTTGATGCTGCCAATTTTCGTATCGGTTCACTCAATCGTTTCGTGGGACTTCGCTGTAGCTTCGGCTGTTGAAGGTTGGCACTCAACTATTTTTGCGCCTTACTTCGTTATCGGTGCTGTGCACTCCGGAGTGTCAGCGGTAGTGACTATGATGGCTCTGATGCGATGGCTGTGGAAGTGGGATGACTTCATTCGACCGGAGCACTTTGATGCACTCGCACGACTTCTTATTGTTGTATCAACAGGTTGGCTCGGCTTTACGTTTTTGGAACTTATTTTCGCCCTTTACGGACAGGATGCTCCAGAAATAGCGCTGCGAGAGATGCAGATGTTCCAGTGGCCTTGGAACGGACTGTTCATCTTGTTCTTCCTGACTGCATATGCAATTCCTGTGCCCATGTGGTTGTTCAAGAGAGTTCGAACGAACATCGCTTTGATGTTCTGGACATCAATTCTGGTGAACATTGGTATGTGGCTTGAACGATTCCTGATCATCGTACCTGGTTTGGCACGTAGGACTCCGTTCGTATACACATGGGAGGCATACCGCCCAAGCGCTGTCGAATGGACAATCTTCATTTGGTCGTTTGCATGGGTAACGTTCCTGATGCTGTTGTTCTCAAAGTTCTTCCCGCTCGTACCGTTGTTCGAGCAGAAGGAGAGCCAAGTATTTACCACTGATGTAATGATTGGTCGGGCGAAGGTTCCGGCAATCATTAGGGAAGCTGACTAGAGGGTCATCTGAATGAGCACACAAAGTATTCTTGGACTGTTTCAACAGCCCGAATCCGCCGCAGATGCGATGGACGGGCTGAAAGAAGCCGGTTTCGAGCTAGGCACATTCGATGTGCTAACGGGTACTCCATACCCAGAAGGTGCGTTTGGGGAATATGTTCCACAGCACCGCCTGTTTCGCTTCCCCGCATTTGGAGCAATTATTGGTTTCACGTTGTCGATATTCCTGACGTCAGTGACTCAACTCGCATATCCGATGGTGACCGGTGGCAAGCCGATCCTCTCGATCTTTGCCATGTTGATCATCATGTACGAAATGACGATGCTTGCGGGTGTGATCGCTACTGTAATCGGAATCGTTTTCGAGTCTAGACTCCCGAACATGAAGCCAGGGATTTACGACACTCGAATTACCGAAGGATGGATTGGCGTAGTTGTTACATTCGACGATGATTCAAAAGTCGCCGATGCAGAGAGCGTGCTCAACAAGGCAGGCGCTCTAGAGATAAAGCACGCGAAATGATTGCGTTCCCAACGAATATCAAATCAATGCTTACACGTCGGCTAGTTTTGGTTGTCGGGCTATTACTGCTCGGAACCCTAGCGACTTCGGCTTGTGCTGTTCAAGAATCAAACACCTATCCGGTGGAGACGTTCTCGGAAATGCACTACTCTCAGGCGTTCCGCATGCAGGAGCCACCGCGTCTTGCCCCTCTGGCAAACTCAGTGGTTTTCCACACTGCTGGTGACGCTAATCAGGTTCTTAATGTTCCAGACAAGCGAGAGCGCGCTTATGACCCAGCGGTCGCAAGCAATCTCTTCCGAGTCAACTGCTCTATCTGTCATGGAGTCTCAGGACTTGGTGACGGTAAAGCTGTAAGACACCTCACCTCAGCTGCAAGCTTCTATGCAACTACCGAAGGCACACCATATCTGGCTCCGCCTAACTTGGTTGAATCAGCAGCAACGCGTCTAACCAATCGCGACATGATGGTCGCGTTTGCCACTGCTGGGGGTCAAGTAATGCCTGCTTTTGGCAAGCTTCTCTCAGAAGAAGACATAAGGGACATCGTAAACTACGTCTTCGATGATAAGACTGGTCTCAGCCAGTAAGTCGCCGTATGTTGGTGAAAGTACGGCACGTCACCGCACCGATCTTTAGCCCCCAACGCAACCGGGGATCCCTGCACGGGGAAAGTACTGTAATGGCATCCCGGTTTTCGTTCGTAATGATCGGACCGCGTGTGCTTCCCTCGAATGTGGGTGCTTCAGCTATCGCTGTCCTGTTATTCGTCCTATTTTTCGTCACTACAGGTTGCATTCGAGAAGAAGACGTAACCCTTGAGCAGCGAGCACACCAATTGGCAGGCGAACTAATGTGTCCGGTCTGTGATGGGCAAACCATTGACGGATCAAATGCTCAGATAGCCCAAGACATGCGACTAAAAGTTCGGGATTTACTGGACGGCGGTTCCACCAATGCCGAGGTTAAGGACTATTTCGTAATTCGGTATGGCCAAGAGATTCTCGCCGCACCCAGCCGCAGCGGTTTCAACCTTTTGGCATGGATCATGCCAGTAATAATCGTTCTAGGTGGCATCGGAATCGCACTAATAACCATTAAAAACATGCGCAAGGCAGGACAACAAGCCCAATCGCTTAACGATCAAAGGCAGTTTCTGCAAAATGATCTTGCTGACTATCTGGCACAAGTAGATCGTGATCTCGTTATTTCTTCTAAGTTGAACCCTAACGATGGTGTAGATCAAACGACCGGAACAGGCGAATCCGAAGCGGTGAAATCCTAATGGCTGATCTCGGAGTAATGGCTCTACTGCTCGGTCTTGCACTTAGTGCTTATTCGGCGATCGGTGCAATAGTCGGCGAAAAGCTCCAAATGGCGGAACTTGTCGTCAGTGCTCGACGCGCACTGTACATGACCACACTCGCGGTCATGATTGCCGCTGGTGCACTGATCAACGCGTTCGTGCAGAATGATTTTTCTATCGCGTACGTGGTAAATCACTCAAACACGCACATGGATCGAGCATTCGTCTGGGTGGCGTTTTACGCCGGTAATGAAGGATCACTTCTATATATTTTGCTCACATTGTCGATCATCTCGGCGATAGCAGTCTGGTTCGCTCCAAAACGACTCGCTCGCAGCATGCCGTGGACCATCGCCATTCTCGCTATCGTCCAATTGTTCTACTTCGGCGTGCTGGCTTTCGTTGCGAGTCCGTTTGAGCTGCTAGACACAATTCCCGTCGATGGGCGTGGCATAAACCCTCTGCTTACTCACCCGGGAATGTTCAGCCATCCCCCTCTGCTTATGGGTGGGCTCATAGCTATAACTATTCCGTTCGCATTCGTTTCTGGTGCTTTAATCGCCGGAAACTACGGTGATGATTGGGTCGACGTCGCACGTGTTTCGGCGATCATCGGTTGGGGAGTTCTTGGTACTGGAATGCTTTTGGGGGCATGGTGGGCGTACACCATTCTTGGGTGGGGTGGCTACTGGGCATGGGACCCGATTGAAAATGTGGCTCTTATGCCCTGGCTGGTGATGACCGCGTTCATCCACTCAATCATGGTGCAGAAACGCCGTGGGATGTTCCGGATGTGGAACGTTGCCCTACTCAGCATCGGTTTCGTGCTTGCTCAACTCGGAATGTTTATCAACCGAGGCGGTCCTGTCGTAAGTGTCCATTCATTTGCGGCTTCTACGCTGGGCATAATTTTCCTTTCGTTTATGCTTGCGAGCCTTGTCTTTGCGTTTGCTCTTTTCCTATGGCGAATGCCGCAACTTAAGTCAGACCGAGCGATGGAGTCCTTCATGTCGCGTGAGGCTTCATTCCTCATCAACAATTTCCTATTCCTCGCTGTTATGGCAGTGACACTGTGGGGAGTGTTATTCCCTGTGCTTTCAGATTTCGCCAGAGACGTATCTGTAAGCGTTTCCGCACCATACTTCGATCGCACAAACGGCCCTGTGCTACTGGGCATCGTCGTCATGATGGGGATTGGCCCTTTGCTTCCGTGGCGCAAGGCATCGGCACGCTCGCTGAAACAGTGGCTCATCTGGCCTGGAGTCGTCGGAGTGGTGACTATTGTTACGCTCCTTATTATGGGTATACAGCGACCAGTGGCAATATTTTCGTTTGGGATAGTGGCGTTCGTCGCAGCTTCAATAGCTGAGGAGTGGTGGCGAGGCACAACCGCGCGTCATCGCTCTGGCGACAACTGGGCTCTAGCATGGTGGCGACTCGTCAACGGCAACCGACCTCGCCACGGCGGTTACATCGTTCACATATCAATACTTATGCTCGGACTCGGGATCATCGGTACGAACTTCTACCAGCAGCGCACCGACGGAGCTCTCGCTCTCGGCGAGAGTCTCGTGCTCGACAATTACCGCATCGAATATATCGATACTGGTGATTCGAGCCGTCCTGACCGGATTGCGCAGTGGGCAGAGATGTCGGTTTACCAAATTGACCCCGATGACTACTCAGAAGAGATCGACTTAGCTCTGGATCAGGGAGCGTCAGGATTCACACTAAAGGACAGCAGTCTCAGGCCGAACGATAAGCTGATCGATCACATCCGGCCGTGGCACGGGTTCTATGTCGATTTCAACATGGCGTCAGTACGTTCAGGCATCAGAACTACATTAGTTGAAGACCTTTACGTTATCCCCCGAGACTTCTTAGCCGACGGCAGGGTTTCAGTCGCTGTAAGTATCAACCCACTTGCTTGGTGGTTGTGGGCATCAGGGCCATTTTTCATAATAGGCACTATGGTTGCTCTATGGCCTCAGGCCGCAGTCGAAAGACGGCCAACCCGTAAAACCGTACGGGCTGTTTCTGAGGGTAAAAACTAATGCCGATGATCTTGGGCACATTTCTAGCGATAGTGTCGATCACAGTGATTGCATATCCGTTTTTTAGGTCAAAACGATATCGTATGGTTTCAGAAAGCTTTGTAACTCGCGAAAGACTTCGAGCGGAGCGATTGCGCATATATCGCAAAATAAGCGATATAGAATCCGACTTTACGTCAGGTGACCTTACTGAAGCCGATTATCAGATGCAGCGTGGTCAATTAAGAATCGCGGCTGCGGAAACACTAAAGCAAGAGTCAGTCGGAACAAAACCCGACTCGGTACGTGACGAAGAACTTGAAAACGAAATATCCCGACAACGAAAGCTGACCGTCCACTCACCCGAGGGCGGAGACACACTGTGATGAATCTCAATTTTTCAAATCTCATGAACATTCAACTGCGAACAGCATCAGCACGCCTACTCCTGTTCGCAGTCATAAGCGCAATGGTACTGGCTTCTCTTGGTCAGTCAGTTGAGCTTCCCTTTGCCAGCGCACAGTCGCAACCTGACAACATTTTGGGCAGGGTGACCAATGGCACTGAGGGAGGCGTCCTCCCTGATGATCTCGAAGTGCTTTTGATGTCGATCGACCTCACAAGTAACCAGATCATCGAACAAGAAAAAACAATTGTCGACAAAGACGGCATATTCCGCTTCGGGAATCTTGTTTCTGGCCCTGGCCTGGGATACAGAGTCGTGGTGAACGGTACGTCTTATACGCCTTCGATCGACATGTCCCAAGTTGAGAACTGGCAGAACGTCAGAATCAGCATTTACGACGAAACGACAGCACTGGATGACATAACCCTAAATTCCTATGTTCTGATGGTCCCGACCATCGATGCGCGAAGCCGACAGGTGGGTGTTCTCACCGTCATCAACGTGAACAACACTGGTGACGAAGTCTGGATTCCGGATCTGACCGACCCAAATCTGACCGGGCTCGATCTTCTTCGATTCAACCTTCCAGAAGGTTTCACAGATCTTTCGATCGAATCAGAATTACCAACGGGAAATATCCTCGAAATCGATACCGGATTCGCCTTAACGAATCCGATTCCACCGGGTGAATTCGCAATTCTGATCAGTTACATCCTTTCCTATGAAGGTGATGAATTTGACTTCACATTGAAGCTGCCATACGGAGCTGAACAAGTACGAATGCTGCTTCCTGAGGGAGGAGGATCGATTAGTGCGGAAGGCTTCGGCGCACCGGAATCCGTTGTTGTCGCAGATAGCGTATTCAACCAGTTTCAAGGCGAGAACTACTCCGCCGGTTCCCAACTTGTTACGACATTCTCCGGTTTACCACAACCGACAGTCATGCAACAAGTTTCTGATTTCTTCAAAGGCCGAACCTATGTCATCGTAATCATCTGGATTGTCGGTATTGCTCTGTTGGCGATTCTCGGATACGCCATGTATTCATCTCGAAAGAATTTGAATATGACTAGCGATGACGATGATGAAATGGCGAGCAGCACCGACATCATCGCCGAGATAGCTGCTCTTGATGAAGAGTTTGAAGCGAATAACATCGATGAAGACGAATACAACGAACGACGAGACAAATTAAAGCGTCTAGCACTGGAATTAGGTGAACACTCGACTGCGCTGAATTCAGACCTCGTAGGTGAATTTGACAGACAAGCTGATTCTGAAGGCGATGATGCCGAACCATCTGAATCATCAGCTTCAGAAAACCGTAAGCCAGAAGAATCGGATAAGTAGCTTTGGGGCAAAGACGCTCGGTACTAATCGGAGTCGGCGTGCCAGTCTTGTTAGTACTGTCGCTCTTCGCTTGGGGTGTGATTCAGAACGACGGTGAAGCCGGTCGGCCCGGCATCAACGACAAATTCGGTGACGCAGCTCTTTCCGTCGAGCCGTTTGCTGATTTCGAGTTGACGACTCTCGATGGAGACCTAATAACGATTGCCGATTATCGAGGTAAAGTGGTTATGATCGACTTCTGGTCATCGTGGTGCGCACCCTGTCGATCGGAAGGTCCAATTCTCGCTGAAACCTACGACAAGTGGCGGGATCGTGGCGTCGAATTCATAGGTATTGCTATCTGGGACACCAAGGGTCCGGTCGAAGATTTCATCGAAAGAAATAGAATTCACTACGTGAACGGCATAGATCCTTCCGGTCAGATTTCAGTCAATTTCGGTGTCAGTGGAATTCCTGAAAAATTCTTCATCACCCCAGAAGGCGAGATCGTGAAAAAGGTCGTTGGACCAAATACGAGCCGTACGCTGGACGACATCCTCACCGATATGACCGATGCAGCTCTAGGGATTGCAACCGAGGGATAACACTGTCCGTACTCACTTCGTCAGCTTTGCCGCTCGTTACGTCATCATTCGGGGTTGAAAGTCTGGAGTGGACACTGTCGAACAGGAACCACCGGTCATATCCGAATGCCAGTACTGCAGAGTCGAGTTCAGGATGGCAACGCTGTACCGCAGCCTCAGTTCATTTGTATCCCGCCATCGACGTTTAGCGCTTGTCCGGTGATTGATCGCGCTCGATCCGAGGCAAGGAATGCCACCGCTTTGCCAACGTCTTCAGGAGTCTGCTCGCGGCCCAACGGCACCAATTCTGAAACCGTCCGTTGGAAAATCTGACGCGGAGTGAGACCAGTATTTTGATCGTTTGTTGCTTGACGCCATTCAGCGATATTTTGCCACAGCGGAGTCCATATTAATCCAGGGCAGACCGCATTGACGTTAATACCGTGCGGAGCCAGTTTGAACGCCCACGCTTGGGAGACGTTGATTGCCGCTGCCTTTGATGCCGCATACGACGGAAATGCTGACCGACCGCTTCTCCCAGCTATCGATGCAATATTCACGACTTTGCCGTAGCCGCGGTCAACCATGTAATTCTCAACCGATTGCGTGCCGTTGACGATCCCGTACACGTTCACGTCAAATGTAGCCTGCCAATCATCAACATCAGGTATCTCGCGAGTTTTAAACCCGGCCGCCCCACCGACTCCAGCGTTATTAACCAGTACATCCAGTTGGCCAAATTCTTCGAGAGCAACCTCGACCATGGCATCTGTTGACCATTGCTGTGTCACATCTGTCTCGCAGTAGTACGACTGTGTTCCGCCAGCCTTGATTTCAGCAACTACCACACGAGCTGACTCTTCATCCATATCCGCGATAACCACGTTAGATCCGCGATGAGCGAGTTCGAGCGCAATCCCCCGACCGATGCCTCTAGCACCGCCTGTCACTATCGATGTTCTGCCTTCAAAATCCATAAGTAATCAGCTTCTCGCCTAGCGCATGAAAAATCCGCCATCCACATTTAGAGCCTGCCCAGTAATATTCTTCGCATCGTCGGATACAAAGAACGCAACAGTATCAGCGACATCCTCAGGGGTCTGTTCTTTCCGCATCGGAATCCGATCCGCTATCATCGTGTCGAACACTTGGCGAGGACTCATACCTTCGTAAGCCGGGTTTTCGTGAGCATACCTGCTGCCTACCTGCTCCCACATCGGAGTCCACAGTAGACCTGGACAAATTGCATTGACTGTGATGTTGTAACGGGCCAATTCGAGAGCCGTTGATTGCGTCAAACTAATTACAGCAGCCTTCGACGCTGAGTAATGCGGAAGATATGGTCTTCCTTCTCGACCTGCGATTGATGCAAGATTTACGATTCGACCCGATCGGCGTTCGGTCATCTACGATCGAATAGCCGCCGTGACGTTCGACATACCTATCACATTTACCTGATACGTCTGCTTCCAGTCTTCCTCAGTCGAGTGAGAACGTGATTCCCACCCGCTCGAACCGGCGATACCAGCATTGTTCACTAGGATATCAACAGGACCTAAGTGAGCCATAGTGGCGTCCGCAAGGCCATCACAAGCTTCGAGATCGGTGACGTCGGTAACAAATAATGCAGATTCCCCCGAGATCTCTTTGACTTCGGCTGCGGTTTGCTCCGCGGATTCTTCGTTGATGTCAGCAATCATGACAGCGGCGCCTTTATCGGCCAGTTTCAACGCGATTGCGCGCCCGATGCCTGTTGCACCGCCAGTTACCACCGCAACCTGACCCTCTAAGTTCACTAGCTGTTGCCCTTTAAAAACGATGAGTTCATATGGAATCGGGTCGAGATTATACTTGGATGAAACTAAATCCAATGCGTTCATTTCGCATGGAATGTGCAAATTTGGTGTGCGAATGGATACCCGAGTTGACTGTTTCAAGAAAAAAAGCCCTACAGTACGGCTACGAGCTCGTTGAAAAGCCGCGCTCCCATCTCAAGGTCGAACTCAATCAAGATAAAAGCGGAGTAAGCATTACTCATAAGGGACGAGTGCTGACACGGGTGTACCTAAATCGAAGTGGGATGAACGCTGCAGTCGCCATGTCAGAAGCTATGGCCATTAAGCTTCCTGCTCTCGGTGAAAGCAACAACGGACTCGTCTCAACTGGCCTTCTGTACCGAGTGTTCGCACTGTCACAACTCGATTTTCGAAACCCAACAGCCTTCGAGCTTGCTGCCGAACTTGTTGATGAAGCAATTTCTATGCAACGTGGAGGCGGTTCGACGTCCGGAGTCTGACTCGCTCATCCGTCGGTAACTTTGCCCGTCGTACGGGGCAAAACTACAATACTTATCTACGTTCAAGTTCTATTGCGTCTAGGCAGTCAGAACAATTTGAGGATTTTATTGGCAGTTCCCCTGATTTCGACGGCGATGGTCGGACACGTATTCGGTCCATATGACGTGACTATCTCGGCTGATCGTGCGAACGCTTACGCATCAGCTGTCGGTGGCGACGAATCGCCAGATTATGGTGAGTCCTTGGCGCCAATCATGGTAGTTGCTGCCGCTCTCGCAGAATTGATCGAAGAACTTGGACTTTTTTCGGGTGGCCTGCAAACGGTTCACGCAGGCCAAGAAATTAGTTGGTTAAGACCAATAAAGATCGGTGAGAAAGTCGACGCGAGGGGCAAACTTACAGCGAATTCAATTCGGCGTGGTAATCACTTCGCCACCGTTTCGGTTTGCTACAAAGATTCGACGGGGACAGAAATAGCAACGTCATCTACGACGATCATTGTGAGCGAGGAGGTTTCTGTTGCCCAACAGTAACTCTCAGCGAACTGTCGGCGATACGCTTGCAGGATTCGTACGTAAGATAACGCAAGATCGCGTTGACGCGTACGCAATAGCATCTGGCGATCACAACCCGATTCATTTGGACGAGGCGTACGCTTCGACAACACAGTTCGGTACTCGCATCGCTCACGGTATGCTAAGTCTAGCCCTTGTGACTGAAATGCTGGCGGCGGAATTTCCATTTACATGGCATGACGGTGGCAAGTTGAAGGTTCGATTTAGCGCGCCGGTGTTCCCTGGCGAAACCGTGGAAACCTACGGCAAAATCACCTCTATCGATGATGAAAACGGTCGATTGGTCGCTACTTGCACAATTGGGTGCAAAAAGCCCGATGGTACGGACGCAGTTGCCGGGCGAGCAACAGTGCCATTGGAATAAAATGAAATACCGCAAACAAGGCAATGGTTGCGGATCAGAAATACGGATCAGAAAATGACGGGTATTCCCGAAGGCATAATATCAATAGCGCTCGATGCCATGGGTGGCGATCACGGCCCATCGGTAACTGTTCCTGCCGCTTTAAAAGCTATCGGCATAAGTGGCGTTGCGGTCGCCCTAGTTGGCGATCCATCGGCTATTCAGGCTGAACTGGATAAATATGACACTCCGGCTAAACAGCTTGTCAAAGTCATTCCATCCGATGGAGTTGTCGATGAAAGCGAAAGCCCTGCGCGTGCGTTCCGATCAAAGCCAAATGCATCGATATTTGTTGCCGCAGGCGTAGTAAAAATGGGGAAGGCTGTCGGATTCGTTAGCATGGGCTCGACCGGAGCTTCAATCGCTGCTGCCACAGTTGTCTACGGTACCCTCAATGGCATCGATCGCGGGGCTTTAGGTGGTCCTGTCGTTGGGTACGCTCCCAATACTGTCATCATCGACCTTGGAACCAACGTCGATACGCGACCCGGCCTACTCGTAGATTTCGCAGCACTCGGCAACATAATGTCGAAGCTGATTTATAAAAATGAAAACCCAAGAATTGCTCTTTTGAGTGTCGGTTCTGAAGAAGGTAAAGGTAACACTCTCGTAAAAGAGACGACCGAACTGCTCAACTCAACCGATCTTAATTTTATTGGCAACATCGAGCCTAACGATTTGCCTAACGGCAGAGCCGAGGTTGTCCTCTGCGATGGTTTCGTTGGTAACGTTATTCTTAAACTAACTGAAGGGCTTGGCGATGCTATCGTCAGCCACATTAAAGAAGCTCTTGGTGAGTCCGAAGAAAGCAAAAAACTTTCAAAAGAGATTTTTGAAAGAATGAATATTCTTGAAGCATTTGGCGGAGGTCCACTCCTTGGAGTAAACGGCCTAGCAATTGTTGGTCACGGAGCCTCTGGGGTGAACGCAGTGGCAAATGCCATTGGAACCGCAAAGTTTGTTGTCGAAACAGGATTGATCGAAGCCCAACAGGCTGAGCTTGACAGAATTAGAAAAGAAGTTAGTCATTAGCCGCCCCAGACATTTTGTTTGGTGCAACGTACGACGTAAATTGAGGGTCATAAATTGAGTGGCAATACGCCAAGAAGTGCGCTGGTAACGGGCGGATCTCGTGGTATAGGACGAGCCACTGCTCTGCGATTGGCCGGAGCCGGCCACCGTGTCGCCGTCAACTACAACACCCACCCCGAAGATGCCGAAGCAGTCGTTGAAGAAATTCGTTCTGCCGGTGGAATTGCGATAGCAGTTGGCGGAAACGTAGCCGAAAAAGAGAGTGCTGTTGCAATGATCGATCAAGCGGTTGCAGCACATGGCCCGATCGAAATCCTAATCAACAATGCCGGAGTGATCAACGATTCACTGTTGATGCGGATGAAAGACGAACAGTTCGAGTACACCATGAAGGTGAACATGTTCGGCACCTACTACTGCACCCACAAAGTAATACCGGGAATGGTCAAAGGCCGCTGGGGTCGAATCGTCAATATATCTTCAGTAGTTGGCATGCGAGGTAACATCGGACAGTCCAACTACTCAGCATCGAAAGCAGCAGTATTCGGATTTACCCAATCAATTGCCAAAGAAGTTGCAACTCGTGGCATTACCGCCAACGTGGTAGCTCCTGGCTACATTACAACGGCGACATCGGCTGACATCTCCGACAAGCAACGGGACACCGTGCTCACATGGATCCCACAAGGTCGTTTCGGCGAGCCTGATGAAGTAGCACCTATGATCGTTTTCCTAACAACCGACGAAGCCCAGTACATCACTGGCGACATCATCCGCGTCGACGGCGGAATGGCTATTTAGCGTCGAGCGCACAATTTTGAGCGATTCCAACACATCCGATGGCAAAACCGCTGGGGCTAGCAACGATCTCACGGGGAAAATCGCGCTCATCACTGGTGGGTCTCGAGGAATCGGCAAAGCGATCGCCTTCGAGCTCGGACAGCGCGGTGCGACCATAATCATCAACTACCTTAAGAATCATTCTGCAGCGCAGACCGCAGTCAGAGAACTAGAGGAAGCAGGCATTTCAGCGACTCGTATCAAGGCCCACATCGGAGACGAAACTGCGATCGAATCACTAGTTAGCAGAATTGACGAGCAATTCGGTCGACTCGACATTCTCGTCAATAACGCCGCTTCCGGCGTTATGCGCCCTGCAGTTGAACTGTCAGCAAAGCATTGGGACTGGACAATGGATATCAACGCCCGTGGTCCGTGGATGCTTTCTGTGGCGGCTTCGCGGCTCATGCCTGAAGGCAGCCGCATTATCAATCTTTCTAGCCCTGGTTCTACCCGAGTGCTCCCCGCCTACTTCGCGGTAGGAGTATCGAAAGCCGCTATCGAAGCGGTTACTCGCTACCTTGCGGTTGAGTTAGGTCCCAAGGGCATCGCGGTCAATACGGTCTCCGCAGGGTTCGTAATGACGGATGCGCTCGAAGCGTTCCCCGACGAGATCGGTGTCAAAGACATCGCTTCTCGACCAACACCGGCAGGACGTGTGATCACACCAGCCGACGTCTCTAAAGTCGTCGCAATGATGTGTGGCACAGATGCTGAGATGATCCGTGGGCAGGTAATAATGGTCGACGGTGGAGAGACTCTCCGTCACCAATAAAGAGCTGTATTACCGAGAAGGCCTAGCGAATTTTGGCCGTAGCACCATTTTCTACATCAAGTTCTGTGTCAGGATGCAGAAACGCTTTTCGAACAAGTCCTAGGCTCAAGAAATCTCCCGACTCGGTGGAAAGTGTTGATGCGCTCGTTACAAGTCCTGCAGACGTTGTCCCACTGACCAATTTTGCGCCTACGTTAAGTGGAACCGACGATCTCAGCACTTTAATATTTCGCTGAACCTTGTCATAAGCATCCAACCGTGCGATGACTTCCTGCCCAACGTAACAACCCTTATCGAAATCGATCAGTGGAAGTAATCCAGCTTCGATTGGGTTTGCATGCTCGCCGTATTCACGATTTGAGCCTGGTATCTCATTACCGATACGAAACAACTCAAAGTGGGACTCATCGACTGGAGTTGTATCCTTATAGTCCAGCGCTTTTAGCACCGACTCAGCGATTGCGATTTCGCAGATCACGTCGATCCAGATGACCCCGCGAGAACTGTCGCTCACAATCGTGATCGAACTTGCACCAAATGGCGTCTCTGCCACAGAATCGGTGTCAAGCAATAGACCAAACACGGCTTCCACAACTGCATGAGCCGTCGGGCCGACTAACGAAATACGTGCGCGAGAGTCTGAAAGGTCGAGTAACTCCGCGTCTTCAATGATCGTGTAATAGTCGATCGCCGCAACTGTTCGCTCGGACTCATTGGTATCAGAAATCAGAAGCAGCAGGTTTTCTGACACATGTGCGACCAAAAATACATCGACAACGCGACCTTTGGCAGAAGTAAGCACGGTTCGCCGCGCATGTCCTGCTGAAACACTCAACAGATCTTTGGTCGTCAATCGGTGCAGAAGATCAAGTGCGTCGGAACCCGAATGCATGATGATAGTCGGATTTTCCCAACGAACGACTCCGCAGCTGTAAGCGAGCGCGTCCAACTGGGATTTATCGGCTGCAGCCGGGGTATGAGTTTGTAAATGTTCCATCTAATGCCTAACCGGAACAAGGAACAGCATCAAAGAACCTAAACCGAGAACGAAGTACCACAGCCGCACGTCTTTGCAGCGTTCGGGTTCGAGAATTCGAAGCCTTTCCCATTCAGACCATCGGAAAAGTCGAGCACAGTACCGGCGAGGAATACGAATGCCTTCTTTGGCACATATACCTCGACACCATGATGAATGATCAGCTTGTCGTCTGCCTCAGGTCCGTCGACAATATCCAGCGTGTAGGTTAGCCCTGAACAACCGCCACCTTTCACCGCGACTTTGAGGCCGAATTTCTCCATGCCTTTGTCAGCGGCAAACTTTCGTACTTTGCTAGCTGCTTTTTCAGTAATCTCAATCGTGTTGATTGGAACTGAACGTTCCGGTGCCATCGTCATCGATCTTCACCTGCTGTGGTCGTACAACATTCTACTCACGCTATGTTACCCATTATCGCGTGAAATTGACTTTCGCGCAAAAACATCGCGTAAAGTTTTCGTGAGGGGTGGTTTGATGATTTTCGATCTACAATTGATGCGTTCGTGAAAAACGAACGATTGCAAGATTGTCACCAGGTTCTAAATAGATCATCCGAATGACTGAAAACTCCGAAATACCTCGCATTGTCGTGCTCAACACGCGGGCAGCAAACGTGCACAGCGTTGAAAAGGCCTTACGCAAAGTTGGAGCCGATCCTATCGTGACTGATGATCCTGCCGAGTTAGAGTCTGCCGATGCCGCTGTTTTACCAGGCGTAGGGGCGAGCGACGCGGTAATGACAGCTCTCAATACGCTCAACATGGTCGAACCGATTAAAAGATTCGCAGCGTCAGGGAAACCGTTGCTTTGCGTATGCGTTGGCCTGCAGGTGCTATTTAACAGCTCTGAAGAAGGCAAACTACCTGGGCTCGGGTTAGTTGATGGCAATGTCCAAATCATTCCGAATGGCATGATCGATGAACTTGGATCAGCGATGAAAGTGCCGCACATGGGGTGGAATGCCGTGCAGTTCACCGGGGATGATGCAGATCGTAATACGATGTTCAAAGGCATACCACAGGGCTCCCACTTTTACTTTGTCCACTCCTATCGATGCGTTCCAGACAAGCAGGCGGATGTAGCCGCTACGGCTAGTTACGGTGTCGAAATTTGTGCCGCAGTTGCCCGTGGAAACATAGTGGGAACCCAGTTTCACCCCGAAAAAAGTGGTGATATGGGACTTCAGATTTACAAAAATTTCCTCGACCTAGCGTCGACCATAGCCAAGTAACTAGCAAGACGAACAAAAATCAACTTCTCTCATGGATATTCTTCCAGCTATTGATCTGAGAAATGGACATTGCGTCCGATTGACTCAAGGCGACTATAACCGCGAAACGGTGTTCGACGATGATCCTGTGGCAGTTGCCAAACGCTGGGTCGACCAGGGAGCGCGCCGTATCCACATTGTCGATCTTGATGGCGCCAGAGATGGCGTTCGCGGGAATGCCGAAGCTGTTGCGGCGATCATCGAAGCCATCGATATCCCAATTCAGCTTGGTGGTGGTGTAAGAGATTCCGCTGAGGCACGTCGCCTTATCGATATTGGAGTCGACAGAGTCATCATCGGCACTGCGGCTATCGAAGCACCTGACGAGGTCCAAGCCATGATTAAGGACGTCGGAGCCGAACACGTAATAGTCGGTGTTGATGCGAAAGATGGCATGGTGCAAACCCGTGGCTGGCTTGAGCAGTCGGATGTTACTGCCGTCGAGCTTGCCCAACGGATGGTCAATCTGGGCGTTAGGCGGTTTATCTACACGGATACCAGTCGAGATGGCACATTGACCCATCCAAACTTCGATGCAGTAGCCGAACTTCACGACAACCTGCGATATCCTATTATTGTGGCTGGCGGAATTGCCTCTATCGAAGACCTCGTCGGACTGGCGAAGTTGGGCGTAGAAGGGGCAATATCAGGCATGGCTATCTACTCGGGCGCTATCGACCTGAAGAGCGCTATCGAAACTATTGATGAAATGACGACCGCTGGCAAATAGCCAACAGCCGTCCTGTGAACGGATGAGAAACGAATGCCAACGAAATCTTCAGTAGACAAAATTCAAGCTCTACTGCACCCAACGCTTGAGGAAACTTACGACCCTCAATCGATGATCGCGTTGGTACCGATTCACAACGACCAGAAGGTCGCTGACATTGGCTCAGGCCCTGGGTGGCTGACGATTCCACTGGCGAAATATGTGTACTCAGGCACCTGCTACGCAATCGACACGCAAGAAGAGATGTTGAAGTACGTTAAGATACAAGGTGAAGCCGCCAAACTGGGCAACATCGAAACGGTATTGTCAGAGGAGTACAAGATTCCTCTCGACGACGCGTCGCTCGATGGAGTCGCCCTTTCCAACGTGTTGAACGAAACCAGCCGTCCAAAAGCACTGATCAAAGAAGCAGCACGACTCCTAAAGAAATCTGGGTGGATTTCTATCGTTGAGTGGTTGCCAATTTCAGGCAAATCAAATGTTGGCCCTCCAGCGTCGAAACGCTTAGCTCAGCAGGAGATGCGTGAAATTGTGGAAGCTCTTGGCTTCACAACTCTTACGTCGCGGCAACTGACCCCACACCGATACATCATTGTGGCCCGCAAGTAGATCGGAGATTCCCTGATGTTAACGCGTCGCGTCATTCCATGTCTGGACGTAGATGGTGGTCGCGTGGTCAAAGGTGTCAGCTTTGTCGACATTCGAGACGCAGGCGATCCGGCTGAACTCGCGGCGTTCTACAACGCCGAGGGTGCCGATGAACTCGTATTCCTCGATATAACCGCTTCATCCGACGCACGGAATACGATGGTCGACGTTGTCGAAAAGGTCTCCTCGGAAGTTTTCATTCCGTTGACAGTTGGTGGTGGAATTCGCCCTGTCGACAATATGCGTAAAATGCTTGAAGCCGGTGCAGACAAAGTAGCAGTCAATTCGGCTGCAGTAGCGAATCCTCAACTCATTGAAGATTGCGCAAAAGAGTTCGGGGCACAATGCGTTGTGCTCGCTCTGGACGTAAAGCGCGTCGACAACCCTGTCATAGCCAGCTTCGAACAATACGGCGAAGTTCCTGCCGAAGCACTGTTTCGTATAGTCACTCACGGTGGTCGCCGTCCTACAGCTCTTGATGCTGTGAAGTGGGCAAAGCTCGCTACCGAGCTAGGTGCTGGCGAACTTTTGGTAACCAGCATGGACGCCGATGGTCAAAAGACCGGTTACGATAACGAGCTTCTGTCGGTTATTTCGGATTCTGTAACGGTCCCTGTGATCGCAAGTGGTGGTGCTGGTCAACTTGATCATTTCTACGATGCGCTTGTTGAAGGTAAGTCTGACGCCGTGCTTGCCGCATCCTTATTCCACTTCGGTGAACTACGAGTTTCCGAGGTTAAGTCGTATCTTGCCGAGCGCGGCATTCCTATGCGAGAGGTCTAGTCGTTGGCGGTAACTTTAAGATCCGGTCAACCTGTATTGCCTAAAGCGATCGCGTTCGACTGCTACGACACGCTATTTGCAAACACTCACGATGCATGGAAAGTTTGCTTCGGTGAGATTATCGAAGCCTTGAATCTTCCGTTAAATGCAGAAGAATTTTGGACTCACTGGCGCAAATACGAAGTGAACTTCCGAAAGATTCGAACCGATCTAGGGCGGCCTTACAACAGCCCACCATTCAAGTCGTATCGACAGGCGTGGACCGAGAGCTTTCAACAGGTGTTTGACGATCTCGACTTAGACGCTGACGCAAAAGCCGCAGGTGACCGCGCGGCGTTGCATATGACGGACAGGCCAGTGTTTCCCGAAACGGTAGAAGCGCTAAAGCTACTGAAGGGGCGGGTAAAACTCGGAGTATTTTCGAATGCTGATGACGAAGGACTCCTCCCGCTGCTTGCAAGCGAGGGTCTAGAGTTCGACTTCATAGCCAGCTCGCAGTCTGCACAGGTATACAAACCCGCCCTAGCAGCATTCAAACATCTCTACGAAGGGCTAGAGACCGAAGCAAGCAAGATTTGGTACGTTGGCGACAAGTTATTCGACGATGTACTAGGTGGCTATCGTTCAGGTGCTACTACGGTATGGATCAACCGAAACGGCGAAGAGGTTGATCGTGAGCCAGCTCCTGATATCGAAATTACCGATTTACGTGAGCTGTCTGGGATACTTGAACATATCGGTGGGTAGTTCACGGCAGGTTTCTGTGCCGTACTATCAATCAACTTCAGCAGCGTTTTAGAAACCTATCACAGCTACTAAAAATACTCTCAACGGTACGAGGAAGTTCGAAATGATCCAGTTCGATGATCGCGGATTGCTAGCTGCAATCGTTCAAGATGCTGACTCCGGAAGAGTTTTAATGCACGCGTACATGAACGAAGAAGCACTGAAGCGAACACTCGAAGGTCCAGATGCGTGGTTCTATTCACGCAGTCGGCAAGAGCTCTGGCACAAAGGCACAACCTCAGGAAATTTTCTCAAGGTCACCGAAGTCGAACAAGACTGTGACGGCGATGCGATCGTAGTCAAGGTCAATCCAGTGGGACCGGCATGTCACACCGGTGCTGAGTCGTGCTTCGACTCAGGAGTGCTCGATACTGCATTGCTTGAAGCCGACGGTTCGGCTGAAAAGCTTGGCCCTGGGGTTTTGCAAGAACTGCTCGACGTAATCAACCAACGTGTATCTGAAAAAACTGAGGGTTCGTACACCGTTCGGCTAGTCGAAGAAGGCCCCGGTCGAATTGCCCAGAAGGTTGTCGAAGAGGCAGGTGAGACCGCCATCGCGTCAGTCAGCCAGACACACGATGACGTTGCAAATGAGATGGGCGACTTGCTATATCACTGTATGGTGCTTCTCGCTTCATTGGAGATGCCCGCCGACATGGTGTGGGAAGTTCTCGCCCAGCGCCGAGGCTAGTCGCTCGGTTACCGCTACGTCTCTATTGTTGATTCAGAAGCAACACGTAATGGCTCGAATGGTTCAGATGATAACTGAGACTTATCATCGCTAGGAACGGCGAGTCCATCATCCATAGCAATAGCGTACTCAATGGCTGTTATTGCTACTTCTATCATGCCCTCGTCGGGTTGACGTGTTGTCAGATCCTGCAGAAGAATATTTGGCGAGTTGAACATTCGAATCCAAATGTTGTTCTGGTGTGTTCCAGCGAATCGAATAAACTCGTAGCTGATTCCGGCGATGATCGGGACAAGAACGATCCGTGAAACCACCAGGAACCAGAACGGATCTCGTGGAAAGAACATGAACATGATGATCGAAACCAGAACAACGGTCATCAGGAACGATGTACCGCAGCGAGGATGTGCTGGTGGGAATCGTCTTACCGATTCGACTGTAAACGGCTCCTGCGCTTCATGGGCGTGCACCACCATGTGTTCAGCGCCGTGGTATCCAAACACCCGCTTGATGTCGTTCATCTTGCCAATAACCCACACATAGATGATGAACAGACCTAGACGAATGCCGCCTTCGACCATATTGGCGATGAAGTTATTGGCACCCGCATTTTCGATCAATCGAGAAACGAACACTGGAATCAAGAAAAATATTACGACTCCAAGTACGAGAGAGACCGTGAGAAGAGTCGCCATGGCGACCGAAGATAGCTGTTGATCTTCCTCGGGATTTTCGTCGGCTGCAGCTTCGTTGGCTGAAATCGTCAATGACTTCATGCCTACGAGAAGAGTTTCAAGTAGAACCAGTACGCCTCTGAGCATCACAATTCCGCGAAGTGATGAGTTGGCCCAACTTTCGAGCGGGATAGACCGACGAACTATGATTCCGTCGGGGCGGCGTACTGCGAGTGCTGCTCGAGTTCGTCCTCGGATCATCACACCCTCTATGACCGCCTGGCCTCCGTATAGAGTTGGTCGTTTTTGTGAAGGTTGTGGTGAGGACAATGTTGGATGCAAAAAAGGGGCGCCGGTGGGGCGCCCCTTTTTGATTAGCTCTTGCCTGTGGAGCCACCAAGGCTGTATCGGCGCATCATGCGCTCGACGCGGCCTTCGGTGTCGACGATTCGCTGTTCGCCGGTCCAGAACGGATGGCACTGGCTGCAGATTTCAGTCCGCAGGTTTTCTTTTGTTGACCCAACTTCCCAGCTATTGCCACACGCACAGTTAACCGTTGCGTTGGCGTGGTAGTTCGGGTGAATATTGGCTTTCATATCTGTTTCTTACCTGACTAGGAAGCCGACGGATCGACGTTAATTCGCTTGGTATCTTTGCGAGCGTAGTCGAACCTGACTTGACCATCGATTAGTGCATAGATCGTGTGATCGCGCCCGATCCCGACATTTAAACCAGTATGAAATTTAGTTCCGCGCTGTCGAATTATGATCGAACCAGCCAGTACTTTTTCACCAGCGAATGCCTTAACGCCTAAGCGTTTGCCTGCGCTATCGCGACCGTTGCGGGAAGTCCCGCCACCTTTTTTATGTGCCATTAGATGTTCCAGTCCTCTGCAAAGATGCAGGAGTGAACTATTCTGCCGAGATCGACTTGATTTTCACCGAAGTAAACTGCTGTCGGTGACCGCGCTTCACGCGCTGGCGAGTCTTGTTCTTGTATCGCAGCGATATGACCTTGTCAGCCTTACCGTGCTCAGAAATCTCACCAATAACCGTCGCGCCCTCAACCGAAGGAGATCCGATAGAGAGTTTGCCAGCTACTGAAGTCATCAGTACTCGGTCAAAAGTGAAGTCAGAACCGACTTCACCCTTGAGGGTTTCAACAGCAACAGTATCGCCTTCGCGAACCCTGTACTGCTTCCCGCCTGTGTTAATAATTGCGTAATCTGTAGTCATGCGTATTTATCCGTTCGTTGCCCAACCTAACTATTCTAATTACGGATGATCTACAGGGTCAATTTCATTTTCAGTGGATTTCCACCAACATTTGCCCTGAAATCGTCATCATGGACGTAAGTATCAAATTCTTTGACCATCTGATAGGAGTCTCGTAGTGGCCCAAGACAACTCAATGCTTGATGGCACGATTGCAAGTGTCGACGCCGCGGTTCGCAGTCTCGGTCTCGAAGATGACATGCGAGAAGTACTTGTAGAGCCATGGCGAGAGATCCAAGTTGGCTTGCCAGTGAGAATGGATGACGGCAACGTCCGTGTATTCCGCGGATACCGCTCGCAGCACAACGCAGCCCGTGGTCCGTACAAGGGTGGAATCAGATACCACCCAAACGTCGATCTTTCCCACACTCGTGCACTTGGCATGCTTATGACATGGAAGACGGCTCTGGCGGACGTCCCGTTCGGCGGTGCCAAAGGCGGTGTTTCGGTCAATCCTCGCGAACTCTCGATGGGAGAGCTAAACCGTCTCACTCGCCGTTACACAATGAGCATTCATCACGTTATCGGTGTGAATCGAGATATCCCCGCACCTGATCTCGGTACTTCCGCCCAGACGATGGCGTGGATTATGGATGCCTATGGTTCGATAAACGGCCACACGCCGGGAATTGTCACCGGCAAGCCAATCGAACTCGGCGGTTCGCTTGGTAGGGCTGAGGCCCCGGGTCGAGGAGCGGCTATGGTGGCATGCCGTGCAATAGTCGATTCCGGTTCCTCTCCGGAACAAAACACCGTTGCTATACAGGGATTCGGTGCAGTCGGATCGTCGGCAGCGAGAACTATGTTCGATAACGGAGCAAAGGTGATCGCTGTTTCAGATATCGACGGCGCAATTATCAACACTTCTGGCCTCGACATACCTGCCCTCCAGCGAATTGTTATCGAAGGCGGTACAGTTTCCGACTACACAGATGCAGATGCTCTCAACCACGAGGATCTACTCTCGCTCGATTGTGATGTTCTAATCCCTGCTGCGATCGAAGATGTGATTACCGCACAAAACGCTGCAGGTGTCCGTTCTAAGTTCATCGTCGAAGCCGCCAATCGTCCAGTGACATCAGCGGCAGACGAGATTTTGGTCGATGCCAACAGGATCGTAATTCCAGACATTCTCGCCAATGCAGGTGGAGTGGTGGCTTCATACTTCGAGTGGGCTCAGAATATCCAAGTATTCAATTGGGATCTCGAACGAGTAAATCGCGAACTCGATAGAAAGATGAACGAGGCCTATGACATCACTAAGGCAAAGGCGGATCGAAATGACGTGTCTCTTCGCGAAGCTGCGTTCGATGTTGCCGTAAGTCGGGTGGCAGAAGCAATCAAGCTCAGAGGCTACGTCGGCTGATGCAAATTACTTAATCACAAATTCAGGAACGAGGATACCGAGCTTTCTCGCACGCTCGATCTCGTGGGTAAGCTTCAAGTTTCCCAAAATTGTTTCGACTCGCGCTTCATCCGAATTGGAAGCTAGTTCGTTCGTAAGCACAGGAAATCGCCGAGACTCAGCGGCATAGTCGTCGTAAATCTGTTCGCCTAAGACATCGCACCACGGGGCAACTTTCAGCGTGCCGCTTAACTTTCGTATCGATCGCGGCCCGGTCAGCGGTCCGGTTATCGTCGATTCGTATCCAGTGATCATCTCTGAGTACAGATACCTCCTGGCAATCTGCTCACGACCAGATTTTATCTCCGCAGCAGAATTCTTTACTGCTGCCAAAACCGCCTCGGCAGCAGCAGTAACATCCCCGTGATCAACCAAAGTGATACCGCCAACATCGGCGAACTGCCTAAGTGCTCCAACCCGGGCACAAATAGCGGGCGTGCCATTCGCCACCGATTCGATCGGGACAAGCCCAAATGACTCGATAAATGAGCCTACGCACAACGTTACGTCGCCGGAAGCGTAGTACCCCGGCATATCTGACGGACTCAACCAACTGTGAAGTTCGACGATTTCGTTGGCATCGCATTCCTTCACCAATTGAGATATTTCTTCAATCGTCCCCGTGGCTTCATCCAATTGCGAACCTGAAGGATATGAAGGCATTATCAGTCGAACATTCTTGTCTGGAGATCTACGTTGAACTTCAATTGCTACGGATATCGCCTCATACATGCCTTTCGCGGGTTCAGGTCGGTGTGGGAACAGCAGAATCAGATCGTTATCTTTTCGCAGATCGATTCCGACTGGCAATTGTGGGCGAGGTAAATTGGCTGGAATATGAACTCCATTCGGTACGGTGATCACTGGCTCGATCACGGTTCGTCCTGAAATCGCAATTGTCATTTCCATACACCGCTTCAAGTAATTACTCGGAACGATGGTGACATTGGCCGGTAATGTTAGACTTGAGAGAAGGGCTTCCTCATACACGAAATCGTGGATCGATCGAACTATCTCGGCGCCTTCAATAGCGTGCCGTAGGTAAATAGCATCGGCATGCAGATACACCCGGTCTGCCCAATCTGCCGCTTTGCGCAACACCTCTGCCGTGTGTGCGAGAGCAATGGGTGGAACTTGATGAGTTGCAGGAAATGAACCCCGTAACTCCAGATCAGGGTGAACAGGAACTCCGTCGATCTCGAAATAGCCAGTGTGCGTTGCTATACCAGTACAAAATATCTGAACGTCGTGGCCGGCTTGTTTTAAGCCGCTGGATATGTCGACGAGAATTTTTTGTGAACCGCCAATAACGAAACTAGGAAAGACTGGAGCGACTGATATAGCGGCGATTCGCACGTTATTTCCTAGTCTGAATCACTGGTGGTGTTTCGATCTGTGAAGCGACCAAATTGACGCTGAAACCACACGAGCGGATCACCGTCGCCAATTTCGATCGACTCTACCTCACCGATAAAAACAGTGTGGTCGCCAGCTTTGTGCGCCGCCGTTACTTTGCAGTCCATTGCTGCTAGGGCATTCGCGATAACAGGGGTACCGGAAAGATGAGTGATGTGCTTAGAATGCAAATTACCGCGAGATTCTGGGGGGGTGGCAAAATGCTTTGCAATATCGGTTTGGCTAGAGTCGAGGATGCTCATTCCAAACCGACCCGTCGACTCGATCAACCCGTGTGATTGCCTCGATTCGTCGATTACTGCAAGTACGAGTGGCGGGTCGAGAGAGACCGATGTAACACTGCTCGCCGTCATGCCGTGCACTGCCCCACCGGGTTCGACGGTAGTGATAACGGTGACGCCCGTCGCAAACCTAGACCACGCGTCACGATACATTTCACCAACTGATTCGGCCGTCTGCAATCCTGTCGCCCCTCAAATCTTTCGTAATCGGTTGCGAAAGTATAAACGCGAAGTTGACGTTACCTATTGGCGTTGCAGCCATTCAATGGGTGCGGGATCGACGTAACCGGATAATTCAACGTAGGCATTACCACCGATACTCACCCCGTTTTGATCACCGCCGACCCAGACTTTCCCTTCCCAGTAGGTCGCTGCAGTAGGAAGGCCACCCTGCACCTCTTGATCGTTGGCGACCGGGATCATTTCCAGGTGCAATCGAAGCGATTCGACCCACAGTTCCCAGCCCGAAGGATAAGTGCCTCCAGATACAGAACTTGTCCATCGGCCAAGAGTTTCTAGCCTGATTCCGTCAACACCATCTTTGAGGTGCATGACCTCGCCAGATGATGACATGTAAGTGCCGTAAGTCTCGGAAATCTCTCCGTCTACGCCACGTGATTGGGTGATCATTAGAGAAGCATTGTCGCTGAGCTGTATAGCGAACCACTGCCATCCTGCAGGTTTGCCGAGCACAAAGAAATCGCCCCACTGATGATCGAACCATGCTGGTCCAGATACCTTGAGCGTCTCTCCGTTGAGAACCAGTTCCCCAATTGCGTATTGCCGCGGCCACGAATAGTAGTACGTCGCTCCCGCTTCGGTTGGCAGCCAGCCGATTTCTTTGTGGAGCATGACCGGTGATTCAGCTGTTATTTGAAGTGAGAGACTGGCGTCTTGTGTAGAGGCACCAAATCTCTGGTTACCTGATCCTTGGTTCACGCTATATGTCCAATCCGCAATCCCAACATCGAGAGGTCCGTCTCCAATGATTCGCATACCTGCTTCGGCCCGAGAGAACTCATAGTGCTCGCCTGTTTCCACATCGACTATCCCGAGCTGGGCAACTAGATTTGGTTCACCTAAACCATCGTTTGCCTTGAATACAACAAAATGGAAACCAAATTCTCTGTTAGATTCCGATACAAGATGACCATTGTGATACCACCACTCAAGCCGTGAGTCATGTGCTACTTCATCCTGTGGAAATACAATCTGTTCAGGTGGTGCAGTGGGATCTGGGAGTGCACCAATTGGAATTTCACGTGGTTCGACAGAACTCACACAACCTGCCATCGTGACGACCACCATCATCGCGATCATTCCAACGTAATAACGCTTAATCAATTCGTTTCACCTCAGGAAGTATTCGATCGAGCCAGCCTGGCAACCACCAGTTCCACGGCCCCGCTATTCGCATAATTGCTGGGGCGACAAGTGCGCGTACGAGTGTTACATCGACAAATACGGCAATGGCCAACCCGAGCCCAATGGCTTTCACAACAACCACATCAGCGAGAACAAAACTGGCTGCAACAACGATTAGGATCGAGGCAGCACCAGTGATGATCAGACCGCTTCGTTGGAGACCTTCAGCAACGCTTGCCACGTTGTCGCCAGTTCGCTCATACGCCTCGGCGATGCGTGACAGCAGGAAGATTTCATAGTCCATACTCAGCCCGAAAATAATAGCGAACAGCAGGATGGGGAGAGTTGCTTCTATAACCCCCATCGCTTCGAAATTGAGGACACCGCTGAAGTGACCCTGTTGAAATACGAACACAAGTGCTCCATAACTTGCAAGGATCGACAACACGTTCAAGACCACCGCTTTTAAGGGCAATATCACGGACCTGAACAACAGCATCAGTGATAGATAAGTCACGCCAAGTACCACAGCGATGATGTATGGGAATTTCCCGTATAGCGCGTTGATGATGTCGGTTATTTCACTGGCCCCCCCACTGACGTGCAACTCACCATCAGTCGGAATCAGGGCCCGGATATCGGAAACTAGTTGACGCGTCTCAGGCCAAAAAGGGTGAAGATCACTGTGAACTAGAAATAGGATCGCACCATTGCGAACCGTCTCTTCAACTATTCGAGCAGCCGCGACATCGGTGATCGATTCAGGATGCCGGTACAGAAGCTCGTATTGATCGGGGCCAAACGTCGGTTCGAGATTCACGATACTGGTCACTTCTGAAACACCTTCGAGGCTCTCCAATGCACGACCAATATCGAATGCCCGTTCAAGATTTTCTTGCGAGAACGGATCTGCCTTGGTCGTTGTATCGTCTTTCTCAGCGAATGTATAAACCACAGGGATGATGGTTTGGAGGGCGAATCCAAATTCCTCCCGTAGCACATCGAATCCCTGACGTGACTCAACTGAATCAGGCAGGATCGTCGCTTCTACAGTTCCGAGTCTTAGCGAGAGTGCTGGCACAGCTAGCAACACCAACACAGTCGAAGTAGGAATCAGAACCAGCCAAGGTCGCTTCATCACCCAGTTCGAGAGTGGTTCCCAGAAGCCTCTTCGTTTTCCCCAATCAGGCCCGATTCTGATTCGATTCACACGCGCACCCAGGATCGCCAATATCGCTGGCATCAGGGTCAACGCTGCCAATAGTGCAGCGAATATCACGGCTACTGCTCCGATTCCGACAGAACGAAGCATCATTACATTGAATGCAATCAGACTCAACAGTCCGATCAAGCTTGTGACTGCAGAGAATAGGATTGCCCGTCCAGCAAGTGAATGGGCACTTAGTACAGCATCTTCGACAGATTTGCCTTTCTGCAATTCCTCTTGAAACCGCGACGTATAAAACAGTGAGTAATCGATACCAATACCAATGCCCAGCAAGCTGACGATGTTCAGCGCAAACACCGACATATCGATGCCCTGCGACAAAAAGAACACAATCGCAAGACCGACCAGCACCCCGGCCCCACCGACTGCAGCCGGTAATACAGCTGCGACCAGCGTGCCAAACACAAGTAACAAAACAAGTGTGGCAATCGGGAACGCAACCATTTCACCGCGGCGGAGGTCGCGCTCGCTGGCCAATGAAATATCACGGTACAACGCAGGACCGCCGGTGATGATCAGTTCCAACGGGCCCGGGTCCACTTCCCTGGTGACCGTATCGAGGAATTCGAGAGACTCATCTAGTTCGAGAGTGAGGCCAACTGAAACATGAACGGTGTTGCTAAATGCGGAAGCCCGCTGGGGATCATCCAAATGGGTTATGACACTGGATATCTCGTCGTATTCAGTGAGACCAGCTACGGCGCTCTCAACTGCGCCCGAAAATCGAGGATCGAAGGGAGACCACTCTGGATGGCTGAACACCAACTCAACATTTAGCGTCGTGAGCTCTAAACGCTCCTGTAGAACTTTTTGGGCCTTCACAGAAGGAAACGATTCATTCGAAAACCCGCCGGGCTTCAGAAATTCATCGGCACGCGGAAAGAACGGCAATGCTGTAAGAATCACCACACACCAGATGACAAGTACTGTGTATTTGCGGCGAACAACTAGCTTGCCTATTGCGTTGAGCATCTACTAATTCTGATCTTTTCGATCTGTAATTGCCGTGGTATTCAAGTTGCTTTACGTGAGAGTTCGATAGCCAGACTTATTCATATGGTTACCCGCAGCCCGGTTCGTTGTTCTCTCAATACCCGCTTTAGTCTGTAGACTCCTCATCAGAGTCGCCGACTAGTCCATCCTCAACGTCAGCCAGTTCATCGTCTACCAAAGTAGCGTCATCATCTCCAACGAGTGAGGTTGCATCGTCGTTGACGTCACTTTCGAGCACCGTCGGATCAAGAACAGTTCCAACTTCGCGACGTTCGGCGATAACCCGAATAGCGGAAATTTTGTCTCCGGCATCCGGCACCTGAATTTTTACGCCCTGAGCGATTCGACCAGTTGATCGAATTTCTCCAAGGTTGGTACGAATGACTTGAGCCTTCTCAGTAACAAGCACTAGCATGCCCGTCGAATCGGTTCTGATGTCCTCGCTAACAACCGCAGAATCAGCAACAAAGCCTGTCTTCGGCGTCACTTTCAGCGTAATAAGACCTTTACCGCCACGGCGTTGCTGGGTGTAGTGACGAAGTAGTGAAAGCTTGCCAAAACCTTTCTGAGAGACAATGAGCAGGTAACCTTCGTCATCGACTACATTCATCGAAACGATCTGGTCTTTGCCCTGAATGGTCATGCCCTTCATTCCGCCCGAAGCGCGCTGACGTGCCCTTACTTCCGAGGATTTGAAGCGAATTGACATGCCGTCTCGTGAGACGAGGATCACATCCTCGTCTGCGTCAGCGAGCACTGCACCGATCAATCCGTCACTGCCCTTGAGGTTGAAACATCGGAGACCACTTCGGTTCATGTTTCGCAGAAGTGGCAGGTGCATTCTCTTCACCTGACCGTGCTTCGTTGCCATCACGAGATATGTATCTTCTAAATAACTCGAAACAGCAACAACTGCTTGAACTTCTTCTCTCGGCTCCATGTTGAATCCGAGGTTCTGAATTGGAGTACCACGAGAATTTCTCGATTGATCAGCAGGAAGTTCGAATACTCTCGATGCGAAAACTTTGCCCTGATCGGTTAGGAACAGCAGAGTGTCGTGGGTGTCAGCGATTTGCAGATGCGGAGTAACATCGTCTTCTTTAGTCATTCTTTGACCAAGAACACCTCTACCCCCCCTGTGTTGTTGCTTGTAAGTATCGAGCTTGACTCGTTTCACATAACCGTTACGGCTGAGTGTAATTACAACGTCTTCGTGTGGCTCCGTGTCTTCCCGACGCCAATCACCAAGTTCCTCGGGGTGAACAACGGTACGACGCTCGTCTCTGTACTTTCGCTTTAGTTCATGTGTTTCGGTTCGTACAACTCCGAGAACCTTTGTACTGTCGGACAGCAGATCTTCTAGCTCAGAAACTAGGGTAAGCAGTTCCTTGTATTCGTTCTCGATCTTTTCACGTTCGAGTGCGGCCAATCTACGTAGCTGCATATCAAGAATGGCTTGCGCTTGAATTTCAGAAAGGCTGAAATTTGCCATCAGGCTGTTTCGAGCCTCTTCGACGTCGGATGATGCTCGAATCAGTGCGATAACACGGTCAAGATTATCGATCGCAATTCGAAGACCTTCGAGCACATGCAAACGTGCTTTGGCTTTCTTTAAATCAAACTCTGCTCGCCTTCGAACAACTTCTATACGGAAGTCGACGTAGTGGCGAAGAGCTGCCTTCAGAGTCAGCATCTTCGGAGTGCCGTTGACCAATGCAATCATGTTTACCGAGAACGAGGTTCGTAAATTCGTGTGCTTGTACAAGTTGTTAATGACAACAGGTACATGAGCTCCACGACGGAGTTCAAGAACGACTCTCATTCCTTTACGATCTGACTCGTCCCGAATTTCGCTTATACCCTCGATTTTGTGAGTCTTGATCAGATCAGCTATTTTCGCAACGAGATTCGCTTTGTTCACCTGGAATGGAATCTCGTTGAAGACGAGGCGCTTACGCTCCTGCTTTTCCATATCTTCGACTTTATGGTCGGCCTGCACCATGATCCGACCACGACCCGAAACGTATGCGTTGCGAATACCTTCCTGACCCCAGATATGAGCGCCAGTTGGAAAATCCGGACCCTGAACAAACTTCATCAGATCATCGACAGAAGCATCAGGGTGACCGATCAGATGCACGATGGCATCACATATTTCTGCAGTGTTGTGCGGTGGGATGTTCGTTGCCATTCCCACAGCGATTCCTGAAGCACCGTTGACCAGCAATGCTGGCAACCGAGCAGGGAGCACCTTCGGTTCCTTCAGCGATTGGTCGAAGTTGTCGCCCCAATCCACAGTTTCGCGATCTATGTCGCCGAGCATCATTTCAGTGATCGAAGATAAACGACACTCGGTGTAACGCATCGCAGCAGGCGGATCACCATCGACTGAACCGTAGTTGCCCTGACCATCTACCAATGGGTAGCGTAGCGAGAAAGGCTGCGCCATTCGAACCTGAGCATCGTAAACCGACTGGTCACCGTGCGGATGATATTTACCAAGCACCTCACCAACAAGCCGCGCACTCTTCTTGTACGAAGACGTCGGGCGCATGCCCTGATCATGCATGGCGTATAGAATCCGTCGCTGCACTGGCTTTAAACCATCCCGAACGTCCGGAAGCGCCCTGGACACGATAACGCTCATTGCGTAGTCCAGGTAGGACGTCTTCATTTCCTGTTCGATACCAATTGGCCTGATGTTGCCGAGGTCGCTATTGACCATAAATTTCTCCGGCTAATGGGTTAGTTTGAGCCTCCTGCGCGACAAACTGGAACGCAGTAGGAAAGTTAACAACTCAACACTACGCTTCCCCATGTGTACGCGCAACGCGGGCGCACGCCCGCGAGAGTTTCCAAAAAAACCGCCCTTATTGCTCGCTGCGTTCGACGAGGGCGAGCAGCAAGCTATCGAAACCTCTTGGGGTACTCTGGTATAGGTGGGCAGGCCATTGGACGCCAATCAACCATTCACGTCCTGGCTTCTCGATCGCTTCCACTACCCGATCTTCTGCATAGACCGATGAAAGTAATCCGTCTGCGACTTGAGCAGGCAGTAGACCGTGTGTGTGTGCTGAGGGGACGGTTACCCAGCCCGATCCAGCAATGGTGTATCCGACTTTACCGCCGGGCGCCATAAACAGAGGATGCTTGGTAGGCTCTTCGGCAGGGCTACCATGTCCTTCAACTGGGATCGGCAATTCACCGCCTAGAGCGATGTTAAGGGCGTGCATGCCCCAACCTATGCCAAGAACAGGCAACTCAGTTTTGATTGCTTGTTCAAGGGCAATGGGTAAATTATCAGATGATTGAAACGCAGCCTCACCGGCTACCAGTAATCCGCCGATATTAGAGGGGATGTTATCCGTCGATTCCAGTACGACTGCTTTGCCGTCGCCATGCTCGATAGCATTGATGAATATTTGAATGTTCTCCCCTGGACGTACAACCAGTGCAACGCGCGCTTTATTTGTCATCGGGAAGAATTGCCTAACAGAACTAATGAGGTACAAGAGCGAAGTGCGATGCCGAGAAAACCCGCATTAGAACGGGATGCCCCAGAGCCCCATCCACTCGGTCAACGACTTCTCAACCACGAGACCATGCTTACGTAGATCCTGCCCTAAACGGGCTTCGGTCTGCCGATCTCGTTCACCTTCGCTGTCGCCTGTTGGAACAAACGGGTAGAAAGCTTTTCTGTCGTAGCGATATATCCAGTACGTTCGTAGGCCTGAGCGATACGTGTTGTCTTCAACGGTTCCTGTGAAGTACAACTCGAACACTGCGGCAAGGAGATTATCAACCCCGTCGTTCATACCAATTGCATTACCAACCGTGTAAACGCTTGAGGCAAGGTCGCCAAAATTTCCGTCTTCAAGAACAATCCAGCGCATTCCACGATCATCATCCTGAATCTCGAATGCTGTTTTTGTAGCACCTTTCCCCACATAAAGCACGACGTCTAGTTCGTTCTTAATATCACCCTGAAACGAATTATTTTCGTCGTTCCTGTATATGACACCTGCCCGTCGTGATGGCGTGATCTCGCCAAGAGCCTGAAGCTTTGCCTCTGCCTTGATAACCGTCGCAATTGCCGACCAGTCGTCCTTCGGAGTTTTTGTTCCGCTGAATAACCCCATGCCTACCGCAATCCATAGCGCATGCGCTTTTCAAGCTCACGAAGTCGCTTGACTCGTTCTTCCAACGGAGGGTGAGTCGAAAACAAGTGCATTGATCCTTCGCCCTTCAAAGCCGCCGGAATAATCAAAAATGCATTAGCAGTTTGCAACTTACGTAGATCCTTATCGGGAATATTGTTGACAGTGCCACTAATTTTTTCTAGAGCATCTGCCAACGCACCTGGGTCACCTGATATTTCTGCCCCCGTGTGATCGGCACCGTACTCACGATATCTTGTCAGTGCAAGAACAAGCAGCTGTCCGATGAAATAAACAACGATCGTGACAAGATAAACCACCATCATTCCGCCACCACTGTTGTTCCTCCGACCACCCATGCCACCGAACAGCATGTTCCAGAAGAGCATTGTCATGAGGAAGCTCGTGATAGTCACGAGAAAGTTGGCAATTGCCAACACTCGCATGTCGCGGTTCGCCACATGAGCAAGTTCGTGGCCGATCACCGCTTGAAGCTCGCGCTCGTTAAGACGTTGCTGAATACCAGTCGTAACGGCAACCAAGGCGTTCTTGGGATTCCGACCCGTCGCGAAAGCATTGGGAATTGGAGTATCAATTACCGCTACTTTCGGCATCGGCATCTCGTATCTATCGGCAAGCAATTTCACCATTCGGTGAAGCGCAGGCTGCTGCTCGGCAGTAACCACTTTCGCACCTGTAGACATCAAGATCAGCCTGTCGGACATGTAGTACTGCACAACCACCATGACCCCGACAATCCCGCCGATGAATATGAGTTCCATTCCGGTAGACATAAGGAACAGCGCAAATATCGCGTATAGAAATCCGAGCATGAACATAGTGAAGTACATGCGCGTGACCAATCCGCGATCTTTATGGAATTTACGAGTAGTGGTTGAAGTCAATATCGTTACCTCAAGGCGCAGTGAGTCATTTCTGCGTTTTCAAAAATTAACTTGCACGTAGAATCTTACCGGAGCTTTGGCTAAGGCGAAAAAAAGATTTTCAACGAAAATCAACTACCGTTGCTAAACCAAAAGGTGCACACAGCACAATTGCCATATTTATACGGAGTTGGAGTCGCATTAGATTGACCGAATCATCATCGAATAATACGTATAACGGTACTTCGGATTCTCAGTTGGAACACATCGAAACCTCTGTCACACGCGCCGCACGAAAAGCCGGTGAGTTCGTGTCTAGTCGATTCGGCGGAATTCTCAAAATTTCCAATAAAGGCGATAAACCCGGAAAAGATATTGTGACCGATGTCGACAAAGCCAGCCAGCGTATGATCGCCGAAGTCATGGCCGAGAGTTGCCCAGATCACATGCTGCTTGGCGAGGAAGACCCACCAGACGAAGATCCAGCCGCCGCCGATTGGCTATGGGTGGTCGATCCGATCGATGGAACAACCAATTTCGTGAATTCCTCACCGATCCACGCCGTTTCGGTTGCAGCCTTGTATCGTGGCGAACCGGTTGCTGCAGCAATCTGGATTCCATGGCCAAACACCGATGGCTACTTGTTGATGCATGCGAGGAAAGGTCACGGATCGTGGATTGGCGATACAAAAATGCACGTCCACAATTCCAGTGCATCTGGCGAACCTGTAAATGGAGTGTTGGCGGCAAGACCTGGGTGGCTGCGACGGACGTTCGATATACAGAAGCCATTCCAGGAACACGCTGGTGAGATTCGGGTCGGTGGCAGCGCTTGCTACGAGCAATTCTTAGTGGCAAATGGCACTATGCAGTACGCAATCACCGGCTTCGCCAAAACATGGGATTTCGCGGCTGCGATACTACTTGTCAAAGAATCCGGCGGCAAAGTGATGGCCCTCGATTCAACTCGCAAATTCACTGAGTTTCATGGCTGGCGCGATAACTACTCTAACGACTCAGTAACTTACGGCCGAATCAGAAAATGGGGCGGGCTTTTGCTGACCGGTGCACCAGCAACTGTTGATTTTGTTTCCGAAAACCTTCGTCCTAAACGCAAAGGTCTGGCTGGAAAATTAACATCGCTCGTGAGTTCGTGACTATTACCTCGGCGAAGTTTGGTTGCGTGGTCCAAGCAAATACGTTAACTCTCATTAAACTCTAATGAGTTTGCGCAAGATGCCCAGCCAACCGGAATTTCAATCTTCGATGGTGACCTGGGGGTAGAAAGCTACGTGGTCTTTAATATTGCTAGCAGCATCAGATGGCAGCCGGTAATACCACGCCACATCCAGCGCTTCCTCACCGGCAGCTCTGACCGAGTAGTAATTTGCTTGGCCTTTCCAGGGGCATCTGGTCTGTAACCTACTATCGGAGAAGTACTCACGTTTTATCGATTGAGGTGGGAAATAAACAGTCCCTTCGACCACTTCGTAGTCTTCTGATTCCGCAATGACTATTCCGTTTAAGATCGCTTTCACCATCGACTTATCTCCATACCAATGTAAATTGACTGACTTGTCAGCATTTACTACCTAAGGTCAATCGTTTGTCCTGAAAACTCAGATGCAGATGTGATGCAAACGGGCGCGGCGTTTACGTAAAACTGGAGCGCACCGATCTCGGATCGAATGCATCAGACTGTTCAGACTGTTCATCGATGGTGGTGTAAACGAGCACGGTGATTTTTATATGTCGGAACGTTACATGCTGCGATAATTGCTATCGTTATCAGAATCACACTGGATGAACTATGGCAGGCAACACCTGTATCCCACAAGACGAGCGAAATTTGGCCAAACTGCTCGATGGCTACGGACTCTCAGGGCTGAAGTCCTAAATACAAGCGAGTATTTCTAAAGGAAAATACGAAGAATCAAAACAATGACCATTGCAGATAGCCCCACCAACATCATTAATTCCGATCCTAAGACGCCTGAAGCTTTGATTGAGTACTACCAGAGCGTGCGCGCATTCACCGAAAGAATGTGCGAGCCGATGGTCATCGAAGATTACGTCATCCAGTCGATGCCTGACGTGAGCCCCACAAAGTGGCATCTAGCGCACACCACATGGTTCTTCGAAACATTCGTGCTTGGTAACAACTATCCGAATTACGAACCACTGAACAAGCAGTACAACTATCTTTTCAACTCGTACTACAACGCGGTTGGACAGCAGTTCTGTCGCCCGCGCAGGGGTCAGATTTCTCGACCGACCGTGGCCGAGGTATACGAATACCGTCACTACGTCGATGAAAAGATGATCGACCTCATAGGTAGGCTCGGCCGAGACGGCGGGCTTGAATCTTTGCGAGAAACGATCATTCTCGGCGTTAACCACGAGCAGCAGCATCAAGAATTGATGGCAACCGATATCAAACATGTGCTGTCAATGAATCCACTTCGTCCCACTCTTTACGACCGCCCTGCCGACGAAAAGCCTGCAGGAGTTCCAAGGCTCGAGTGGCTTCGGTATGAAGAGAGCATCTACGAAATCGGATTGAATGCACCTCGCTTCTCGTTCGACAACGAGGGTCCAGAGCACAAAGAATATGTAAACGCTTTCGAAATGGGATCGCGTCTCGTCACCAACGGTGAGTTCCTCGAGTTCATGAACGACGGTGGCTACCAGCGACCAGATGTCTGGCTTTCACTCGGCTGGGCTGAAGTTCAAGCAGCCAACCTGAAAGAGCATGAGTGGGAGAAGTTCGACAAGCCTCTCTACTGGTTCAAGCAAGACGACGAGTGGTGGCAGTACACGCTGGGAGGTCCACGTCCCATACATCCTGACGAACCAGTGGTTCACGTAAGTTTCTTCGAGGCCGATGCCTACGCTAGATGGGCAGGTGCTCGTCTGCCTACTGAGGCAGAGTGGGAGATTGCGTCTGCTGATGCCGACATTGAAGGAGGCACATATTCAGATAGTCTACGATTCCACCCACGCCCACTTTCGCTCGAAGCGCCTGCGGGTCGGTTACACCAGATGTTTGGTGATGTTTGGGAATGGACAGGCAGCGCCTACAGCCCCTATCCGGGTTTCAAGGTTGTTGAGGGTGCGATTGGTGAATACAACGGCAAGTTTATGGCAAACCAGATCGTTCTCCGTGGTGGCTCGGCTGCCACGCCACAAAATCACATCCGACCAACGTACCGGAATTTCTTCCCGGCTGAAAGTAAATGGCAATTCATGGGTTTCCGCTTAACCCGAGACGCAAAGTAATAATTACAGACTACTGGTCGATTCTTGAGGGACATTCAGTAAATGACGATCGCCACAACAAATCCAGCAGCCGAAGCAGCACTTCACACAATGTTGGAGGACGTTATTACGGGGCTTTCGCAGGGTCAAAAAACGCTACCGAGCAAGTACTTTTACGATGAGCGTGGTTCAAAGCTGTTCGACGACATCTGTGAATTAGACGAGTACTACCTGACCCGAACTGAAAGCTCGTTGATGCAGGCGCGGGTTGGCGATATCGCTTCGGTAATTGGCCCGAACGCTCTGTTGGTTGAGTACGGCAGCGGCAGTTCCCTGAAAACACGTTTATTACTCAGGAACTTGGTTCAACCTGCAGGGTACGTCCCAATCGATATTTCAGGTGAATATTTATCTCAAGTCGGTCACTCGCTGAAAGCTGAGTTCCCTGAAATCGAAATCATGCCGGTCGTCGCTGACTTCACAAAGTCGTTCGCCATTCCTTCACCTTCCGTTGAGGAAGCTCGGCGAGTGATCTACTTTCCAGGGTCGACGATTGGCAACTTTCAACGAGACGATGCGAAGATGTTGTTGGCTGGAATGGCGGACAACGCTGGTCCAATAGGTGGTGTACTAATCGGAGTGGATCTCGACAAGGATCGAGACGTTCTTCGATCTGCATACAACGACTCAAAAGGTGTGACAGCCGAGTTCAATCTAAACGTTCTAAAACGTATAAACGATGAATTAGGTGGTGGATTTGATCTCGCCAAATTCCGTCATGACGCTGTTTTCAATAACGTGCATTCCTGTATCGAAATGCACCTAATTTCGACTCAGCGTCAGACCGTCAAAGTCTGCACGTATTCGTTCGAATTCGAAGAAAACGAAACCATACTCACCGAGTACTCGCATAAGTACACAGTCGATGCATTTGGGCTAATGGCGAACGATGTTGGACTCGACGTGAAGAATGTTTGGACCGACTCCAACAACATGTTCGCCGTGATGTACTTGGAACGGGCTTAGTTTTTCAGTGCTGAACGCAGTGCCGGTATCAAGTTGCCTTTGCGGCCTGCGACAACACGATCTAAGCCGAGCCAACCTGCCATTAATCTAAGCTCGTTGGTGAGGTTCGACGCCACATAATCATGGTCTTGGCCTTTCTCGGCAAAAGCGCTTTTAACCTGAAGTACGCCTTTATGCCGATCGGCCTTTAGATCGACTCTAGCAACAAGATCTTCGCCCAGTAAGAACGGGTAAACGTAATAACCATACTGTCGTTTTTTCTCTGGGACATATATTTCAATTCGATAGAAAAAATCGAAGATGCGCTCAATGCGACCTCTGTTCCACACAAGCGGATCAAACGGTGTGAGAAGTGCACGTGCGTGAGTCGGCTCAGTTGATTCGATCTTGAGCGGGGCATATGCAGGTTCGTTCCAATCTTCAACTTCGACCTCTCGGATCGCTCCCATCTCAACAAGCTCATTTAGCCTCGTTCGCGCCTCAGTGTTTTTGAGGTGGTAGTAATCAGCGAAATCCTCAGCGGTTCCAACCCCATGAGCAGTGACGGCTTTCAGCATCATTTCGCGGTGGGCTTCTGCCTCAGATGGAGTCAATACGTTCAGATGTCTTTCGGGAATTACTCTCTCAGTCAGGTCGTAATAACGAGCGAAATTCCGTCGATCAGCAATCGATAACGCTCCAACTGCGAAGTGCCACTCGGCTGCGATTTTTCCGGTCGTATAACCCCACCACGGGCCACTACGCTTACCGGCGCCGTCAAGCTCAGATGCGGTCAACAACCCCTGCTCACGCACCTGCTGGAGAACGCCTTCAAGGTATCCGGGACGATTCGCCATGATCTCTACCACGTGGCGGCGAGGTTCTTTTGCGTTCATTCTCGGTCGAAATAAGCGGTGGTCTTCAACCGGCACAAAGCACGCAGCATGTGCCCAGGTCTCGAACACTGCTTTCTCTTTGTACGCCAACTGATCTAGGAGATCTTGATCGTAAACGCCGAGCCTGGAGAATATCGGCATGTAGTGAGAACGGACGCACACATTCACCGAATCTATTTGAAGCAGTCCCATTGCCCGAATCACTTGACTAACGTCATCGATATTTATCTGTTTATCAGGACGCGCGGCAGATAGTCTTTGTGCGCGAATCGTTATTCGCTTGGCATCTTGTTTCGAGAGAGATAGGAGCATTTACTAATAGATTAAATGATTGGAAAGAACGTTAAACCATGGGCCATGGCACATTTGTATCGGGATCGAGGAAAGGGTAATGCCCCAACTCAATCATCTCTTTGGCTCGTGTCACTAGATCGTCGATTTCGGACTGATCGAGCAGTGATTTCAGATTGCTCACTATTTGAGCATCGGAGCTGAACCCAGAAACAAGCTGCTCTACACCTTCGAGAAGTTCTGCAGGGTAGTCAGTCCCATTGAATTCGAACATCACGGTGCGACGCCGCGCCATCCGATTAAATGTAAGACCGTGATCAATAGCCCAAAGTCGTCCGGTCCCATCAACAATGCAAGATCCACCCTTGCGGTCGGCGTTGTGGACTAAAGCATCAAACATCGCCATATCCCGGAAATCGTGAAGCCGCTCGTCTCGAAGAGAAAAGAAATTGTGGGGCTCATCATCATCGGGTGCTGGCGCAGCATCGATAAACAACTGAACGCTACCCTCGCCGTGCGGCCCCGATCGAATCACGGTAGGCGGAATACGTGGCCAACCGAGTTCACGCGAAACAAGGTAAGCCGCCCGTTCTCGTTTATGCAGGGTTCCACTTGGAAAATCTCGAAGCGGGCGCTCCCCTGCCTGTGGCTTATAAATGCCGTAGATCGAAGTTGACCCGTTCCCGTCAGGTAGTTCTTCTGCTGCTGTCTCGTCGTATTTATCGGGGTCCGTGAGTCGGATAACGAACACATAGTTCGATCCACCCGGATGTAAACCGATTCCCGATATTGGCCAATCCGACAGCCGCTGGAGCAGTACGTTTTCATCAACTGATTCGAGGACCTGATCTTCGGTCACGTCCTCACTCACGAGTGTTCTTCGCCCAGCGGGTTTTCCATGGGGTTGTACCCGTTCACTTTCACGCAGAAGTGGTTTTCAGCAGGATTCAGTGGAGCTTCGCACAGCGGACATGGCTTGCGACCTGATCCAACAACCGAAACCGATCGCTTTGATATCTCTTCAGCCTGATGCCTCTGAAAGCTAAAGGATATTTCGGCAAGCGGTTCGGTTGATTCCTCTCGCGGTATATCACTGGCGATTAGCGTGAACACGTCAGATGCCGGATCGTGCTGCAGCGACATATCACCGGTTTTGAACTCAACGTATACAGGCACGGGAGAATCGATCGGCGGCGCATCGAACGGTTTGGGATTCGGCGTCGATTCTCGTGTTACCAGAAACTGTCTCAGAGAAACGCCGACTTGCAACAGTTGTTCTTTTTCCATCCACACAATCGTTTCGCCACGTTCGCTACGTGCCGTGATATTAAACGTGCGCTGCCCCGGTTCGCCTATGGCCTCACAGTAAATATATTCGACAAGACCCAGATGGTTGCGTTCGTACTCGGTCAAATATCGCTCCAAATGCCTATCTGTGCTGAGTTACCTGTGACCTATCGCGAGTAAATCACTGGCACATTTTAGGCATGACCCGTCAATCCCGCTAATCGACTCGGAGGTCGTGTAATCAATCTTTATGAAAATGGAGATTCTATGTTCAGTTGCTGCAAGTGATAGCATTGTTAATTAAGACGTTGCGAAACTACGGTTCCGCACGATGGAGACGAGTACGTCGGATCTACATGGTCGAGCGAGCCCGGTATGTTGAAAGCGGGTACCTGAACACCGACAGAAGATCACTCCTGAGTCATTGCCTGAAAGTCAGATGTAATCCACTGGCAACTAGGCGCAATCGGGTTCGTGTCCCGTTATCAAGCACGAGAGCATAATAGTTTTTGCTCTACTGAGTGGCTAGCGTTGACAAATTCGATACGCGAGCAACGAGGGTGGTACCGCGAGTCGTTCTGACCCGTCCCTTACTGGGATGGGTTTTTTTGTGTCTAAAAACCGATAGATTCAGATAAAGCCGGACCAAATTGAATATCGAAGCGCATACATCAGGAGTTCGAGCGCGCCATGACAAATAGAGTTGAGCTTTACGACACGACCCTCCGTGACGGAACCCAACAGGAAGGTATTTCCCTTTCTGTTGAGGACAAGCTAGCTATTACGGTACGCCTCGATCTACTTGGAATCGATGTGATCGAAGGTGGGTACGCGGGTGCCAACCCTAAAGACGATGAGTACTTTCAGCGGGTGCAGTCACTCGATCTGAATCATGCCCAAATTGCCGCATTCGGAAACACACGCCGAGCAAACGCCAACCCGGAATCCGACCCAACACTACAGGCTTTACTCGACACCAACGCACCAATCCTGACACTCGTTGGCAAATCATCCGAATATCAGGTCCGAGATGTGCTTCAGACATCGTTGGAAGAAAATTTGGCCATGATCGCCGATTCAGTTAAATATTTACAGAATAAAGATCGCCGAGTATTTTTCGACGCTGAACACTTCTTCGACGGTTACAAGATGAATACCGACTACGCGGTTCAGACTCTACGAGTTGCCATGGAAGCCGGCGCAGAGCGACTTATCTTATGCGACACAAACGGTGGCACGTTGCCGAGTGAAGTTGCTGCAATCGTCAGTAAGGTAATAAAAGATCTAGGCGATAAAGCGGTTATCGGCATTCACAGTCACAACGATACAGATACCGCAGTGGCTTCTGCGATCGCCGCCGTAGAAGCCGGTGCATTTCAGGTGCAGGGTTGCATCAACGGGTATGGCGAACGCACCGGTAACGCGAATATGGTCAGCGTGATAGGCAATCTGAATCTGAAGATGGATATCCAAGCAATCTCAGACGAACAGTTAAAAACAATGACCGAGGTCTCTAACTTCATATCCGAGCGTGTGAATCGTCGACCGTTCCCGTTCCAACCATTCGTAGGTTCGAGCGCGTTTTCACACAAAGGCGGGCTTCACGCAGCTGCTACCCAGAAGTCTATCCAAGCGTACCAACACATCGATCCGTCTCTTGTTGGTAACACTAACGATGTCGTTATTTCCGAATTGTCGGGGCGCGGTAATGTGATTCACCGCATTCGAGAAATGGGCCTAGACACCGATCTCGACGACTCTGATGCACGCCGAATTGTTCAGCATGTGAAAGATCAGGAATCAAAAGGATTCTCATACGAAGGCGCAAATGCCTCGTTCGATCTCGTTCTTCGCAGAGCACTCCCAAACTACGAAGCTCCATTTGAACTAATCGACTTCATGGTGATAGTCGAAAACAGGCGCCGTTCATCGTTTGGAACCGGGTGGCGCTCAGACGGCGCTGAACATCCAATGCTCTCTGAAGCCACAGTGAAGGTGCGCGTTGGCGACAGCGTTCAGCACACCGCAGCGGAAGGTAACGGGCCAGTCGGTGCGCTCGACGGAGCACTGCGAAAAGGCTTGACCGACGCCTACCCAGAATTAAGCGCTATCCGCCTCACCGACTACAAAGTTAGGGTAGTTAATGAAGGTGTTGGCACTGGAGCCGCAGTTCGAGTGGTTATCGAGTCGGCTGACGATAAGGAAGTTTGGTACACGGTCGGAGCTTCGACGAACATTCTCGAAGCCAGCTGGCTAGCCCTCAGCGATAGCTTCGAGTGGTGGCTGTACCGCACTGGTGTGGTGGGGTCGTAGCACCGCCAAAGGTGATATAGCTGACTGTTTAATCCGCAGCTCGATACGGTTCGCCATCAGTTTGAATGACAAGTTCGGTGACTTCCGAGTCGCCGGTAATGGCGAACGCGCGTACGACCGGTCGCGTCTTCTCAACAAGCGAGATGATCACATGACGTGTTGAAATACTCGCCACCGGCACCGCATTAGTGATGTCAGTTTTTGACGGATAACCCTGTGTGAACGTGTGCGAATGGTAAATTGCTACGAACTCTCGTCCCGATTTCCTCGCCTTCTCCTGTGCTTCGAGAAGTTCACTAGGCTGCATTGTGTATCGACTTATCGGCTTCTTGTTGACATTCGACATACGATATATTTCGTCAGCCTCATCACCCAAGCCCAGTAATAAACCGCAACTTTCGTTCGGATCGTCCTGTAGAGCATGAGACATTAGTTCGGCTAATAACCGGCGTGAAATCCTGATCGACAATGCTTCGTCCGATGATTTGTCGTCGAGAGTGTTCATCAACTTCTCGCCAACACGTTAATAAGCGGCTGCACGATTATACGGACGGTCTTAGAATCAATTGTTGAAATCGAACGGCGATTTTAACCAAAGCACTCGAATAGAACTCAGCGAATCGACCGCAGCACATTGATGAACCAAGAAGAACTAAAGCAATCAGCAGGCATTCTCGCCCTCACACGTGTTCGCAATCAGGTAATCGATGGACTTCCTGAAGAACGGCGAGTTCCTGCCTGCGGAGTCGGTGCTGCTGAAAGGCGGGGACAAGACCGTCACGG